>JAUTXB010000014.1 GCA_030838245.1 Acidimicrobiaceae bacterium | reverse complement strand
CGACGTCTGTGCCCTCAGGCCATCTTCCTGGACGGCCGCTACCACCGCTATGTCGAGGAGAGCGCCAAGCTGCACGCCATATTCGACACCATCACCCCGTTGGTGGAGGGAATCTCGATCGATGAGGCGTTCCTCGATGTGTCGGGCGCCCTGCGCCTGCTCGGGGACGGCCCGACCATCGCCAGGCTTATTCGAGCGCAGGTGGCAGACCAACTCAGCTTGGCTTGTTCGGTGGGCGTGGCCCGCACCAAGTTCGTGGCCAAGCTGGCCTCGGAACAGGCCAAGCCGACCGCGGACCTGATCGGAGTCCGACCCGGGTCCGGGGTGTTCGTGGTCGAACCGGGCACCGAGCTGGCCTTTTTGCATCCACTTCCGATCCGCGCCCTGTGGGGCGTCGGTCCGGCCACCGGTCGCCGGCTCGAGGGCATCGGCGTCCGCACCATCGGCGACCTTGCCGCGCTTCCGGTGGGAACGCTCGAAAGATTGCTGGGCGCGGCCCAGGGTACCCACCTGGCTGCCTTGGCTCGAGGCCATGATCCACGGCCAGTCATCCCCGATCGAGAGGCGAAGTCCATCGGGCACGAGGAAACGTTCCCGTCCGATCTGCACGACCAGAGTGAGCTGGCCCAGCACCTGGCCAGAATGGTCGACGCCGTGTCTACCCACGTTCGCGACGCCCATCTGTCGGCCAGGACGGTGACTGTCAAGATCCGATTCGGGGACTTCAGCATGGTCACCCGCTCACATTCGGTGGCTGTGGCCATCGACGCGGCCCCGGCGGTGGGCGCCGTGGCCCGGGCGTTGTTCGAGCCGGTGGATGTGTCGAAAGGCGTCCGACTGCTGGGTGTCAGCTTGTCCGGGTTCACCGACACCGGCGCCGGCGTGCAGTTGAGCCTGCTGGGAGACGAAGATCGCGACCCAGCTGGCGTCGGTCTCAACGATGCGAGGTGGGAGGCAACGGACGAGGACGTGGAGCGACTGCAACGCTCCTGGTCAGGGGTAACTGATGCCGTCGACGGCATCCGGTCCCGATTCGGTCGGACATCGGTCGGACCTGCATCGCTGATGGGACAGGACGGCCTCCGGGTGCGCGAGCGTGGTGATGCCCAATGGGGTCCACAGGCATCCCCGGGCCAGGGCCAACCCGGCCGCCGAGGCTCTGCGCCCGACCCCCGTCCCGCACCTCGAGGCTCTGCGCCCGACCCCCATGCCGCACCTCGGGCCCCCGCTCCGTCCACTCCCGCACCGATGCCCGATGCCAATGAGGAACCCCAGGCATGATGCACGAGGGTCACGCTATGGGATCTAGTCCCCTGACCTGGGACGGAACGCAGTCGAGGCGACCCAGCGGCGAGCCCGCGCCCATCAGTGGGGCCCACGGCAGGCCGGTAGAGGGCGATTTTGACTACTTCCATTGTCAAGTTCCTGCCGGGTGCGCGAAACTTTTGCCTGGAGGGTGCGCGATCATGAGGTCAGATATGGCAACGGGGTCGAGACATGGATCGGGGGTTGAGGCAATTGCCGCTCTCTGAGCACGAACAACGCGTTCTCCATGAGCTCGAGCAGTCCCTGTACCAACAGGATCCAGAATTTGCCGAACGGGTGCGCTCCGAGACGGTGTACCGACATGCCGGCCGGTACTGCATCTGGTCGGCCGTGGTCTTCGTGGCATCCCTCCTCTTCATGGTCTTCACCTTCTCCCGTTCGGTGGTCCTCGGGTTCCTTGGCGTCGTGATGATGTTCCTGTCCGCTGCGGTGTTCGTCAAGAACGCCCGCCGCATGGGGAAGGCGGGCATCGATGACATCTCCAGGTCTTTGCAGAACCGCAACGCCGGATCGACCGTCCACGATCCACGCGACTGGATCCGCGGTCGTTTCCATCGCGACAGCTGAGCCCGGCACCCGCCCGTCTATGGTGCCGTCGGCCGGCGGGGCACCGCAGTCCTCATTGCCGACACCGTGGTCCTCCGTTCATCCCTCGTCCGGCACCGTCCTGGCCATCGACATCGGCGGCACCAAGATGGCCGCTGCCCTGGTCGACAACGAGGCAACGATCCTGGTCGAGGGGCAGGTACCGACCCCGGTGGGCGATGACCCCGAGGTCCTGTTCGCAGCCCTGGTCGGGGTCGTCCGTGAGGTGGAGGCTCAGGTGCCTGACCGTCCCGACGTCTGCGGCGTGGGATGTGGCGGTCCCATGACCAAGGGCGGGGAGACCGTATCGCCGTTGAACATCCCTGGTTGGCGCGGGTTTGAGCTCCGACGGCGGTTGGCCGAGACCACCGGGATCCCTGTCGCCGTGGACAATGACGCCAAGGCCCTGGCTCTCGGTGAGGGGTGGGCCGGCGCGGCCCGGGGTGAGGAGAACTTCCTGGCCATGGTGGTATCGACCGGGGTCGGCGGGGGCATCGTCCTCGGGGGCGAGCTACTCGATGGGAGGGGCGGGAACGCCGGCCACATCGGCCACGTCATCGTCGAGCCTGACGGGCGTCCCTGCGCCTGCGGGGGGCAAGGCTGTCTGGAAGCTGAGGCTTCCGGGCCATCGATCGCCGCCTCAATCGGGATGTCCGCGGCCGATGCCCCCGACGCCATCAAGGCAAGAACCGGGACCTTGGTCGGGCGGGCGGTGGCTTCGGTCGTGAACCTGCTCGACCTTCCGCTGGCAGTGGTGGCCGGTTCGGTTGCCCTCGGTTTCGGTGCCCCCTTCTTCGCCGCCGCCCAGGCGGAGATGGACGAGCGCTGCCGCATCGAGTTCGCCCGCGGCGCCCGTATCGTTCCCGCCGGGCTGGGCCGGCACGGCCCGCTGATTGGCGCCGCCGCCATCGGGAGGCGGCTGTTGGCCGGGGACCCGGCGTGAGCGGATCGACCGATCCTGCCGGCCCGACGACGCCGGGTGTACCGGTCGGCGTCCGGGGATCGGCCGCATCAGTGGCGCCGGTGGTGGCCCGGGCCGTTGGAGTCCGCCCACGGCTCTGGCTCGCCGCGATCGGGGCAGTCTGGCGGCTGGCCGAACCGGGCTGGTGGCGACGAGCCCCTTACCTTCCCCTTCCTGACGAGCACCTGTGGTCGTTCAGAATGGTCACCGCCTACGGCCGCCCCGATGCACGGCCGAATGCTGAGGACATCGTGGCCTATCTGGAATGGTGCCGGACCGCCAAACGTCGCCGTTTCGGGTCATGACCAGAATG
>JAUTXB010000285.1 GCA_030838245.1 Acidimicrobiaceae bacterium | reverse complement strand
CGGGACGCCGTCTTCCAGCGCGGTGACAATGGCCACGCCGGTGGCGAACCGGCTCATCGCCTCTTTGAACTGCGTCGTGTTGAACGTCGTGGTCATGACTTCCCTAGATCGATCGTCGACCCTTCGGAGGCAGCGGTTACATCATCGAGACCGTACTGCGCGGCGAGGCGTCGGGCCCGAGACAGCATGCGATCGATCTCCTTGTCGGTGTGCGACGGGTCATGATGGAACAGCGACAACCGGCGAGCGCCGGCCTCGGTTGCCACATGGACGGCATAGGCCACTGTTGAGTGGCCCCAGTCGGACATGGTGACGAACTCGTCGTCGGTGTACTGGCCATCGTGGATGACCAGGTCGGCACCGTCGCACAACTCGAGCACACCTTGGTCGACGGTGCGCCGGTCCAACGGCGCCTGATGGTCGGGCAGGTAGGCCACCGTGCGCCCTACCGACTCGACCCGAAAGCCAAGGGTATGGCCGCGATGAGGGATAGGCCGAGTCGTCACGGTGATCCCGCCCAGGGCGAAGTCACTGGGGCCGTCCAGGTCGTGAAAGCTGATCTCGCCCCGGAACTCACCCATGTGGACGGGGAAGAAGGGCGGCTGGACAACCGAGGCCAGCACGTCTCGCAGTGTGGTGCCCTCCTGCGAGGGTCCGTAGACGTCAATGACGGCGCCTGGATCGCGCAAGGGCGAGAAGAAGGGGAGGCCCAGGATGTGGTCGTAGTGGAGGTGGGTAAGAAGGGCGTTGGCCCGAAGGGGCACGCCTTCCGCCTTCATCTGGGGCTCCAGCGTCCGGCCCAGCTCGCGCAGTCCGGTACCCAGGTCGAGGATGAGCGGCGGCTCACCCGCCACCTCGACTAAGACGCACGAGGTGTTCCCCCCGTAACGACGTTGTTGGTCGCTCGAGCATGGGCACGAGCCCCGGACTCCGAAGTAGGTGATTTTCACCGAGGGTGAGGCTACTCGCCAGGCAGCATGTACCGGCCCGGGCTATCTTCGCTCGATGGCGTATCCGACCATCTCAGCCAACGGCGTGGAGTTCTCGTACCTGGAAGACGGGCCCGCCGACGGGCCCCTGGCCTTGTGCCTGCACGGGTTCCCGGACACCGCTCACACCTGGCGATACCTGCTTCCCCGGCTGGCCGGCGCCGGCTACCACGCCGTGGCCCCGTTCCTCCGGGGATACGCACCCACCTCCATCCCGGCCGACTCGCTCTACGACACAGGGACCCTGACCCTTGATGCCTGTGCACTGCACCAGGCCCTGGGCGGGGACGGCGACGCCGTCATCATCGGTCACGACTGGGGCGCGTTTGCCACCTATGGGGCGGCCGCCTACCAACCCGAACGGTGGCGGCGTGCGGTGACCTCGGCGGTGGCTCCCCCGGCCTCGATGGCCGATGGGTTCTTCCGTTACGACCAGCTCCGGCGCAGCTGGTACGTGTTCTTCTTCCAGTCTCCTCTGGCCGATTACGCCGTCGCACTCGACGACCATGTCTTCATCGATCGCCTGTGGGCCGACTGGTCACCGGGATACGACGGGTCCTGGGACGTGGCCAGGGTAAAGGAAGCCATCGGCACCCCAGAGCGCCTGGCTGCAGCCATCGGGTACTACCGATCGATGTTCGCGCCACCGCCTGAGCTGCCCGAAATCGTCGCCGCCCAGCAGGCAACGGCGGCCATCGCACCACAGCCGATGCTCTATCTCCATGGAGCAGACGACGGGTGCATGGGGCTGGACACCATCGGACCGGTGACCGACTTCCTCGCTCCCGGGTCCGAGATGGTAGTCGTGGAGGGAACTGGTCATTTCCTCCAGGTCGAAAAGCCCGACGTGGTCAACGACCACATCATGGCCTTCCTCGCCGGCTGAGCTTCCCGGCTGTGGCTGCATGGCCGTGGCTGCACTGCTCCGGCTGGTCGGCCATCACCTCACGGCAGTTCGACCACTCCGTCTCGGCGGCGTCGGATCAGCCCCTCGGCTGCCAACTCGGCGGCCACTCGCTCGGCACGGGCCCGGTCGTCGGGCCACCCCATCACCGCGGCCAGGTCCACCATGTTCACCGGGCCGTCGCGCAACACGGCTACCAAGCGCCCGCGGCCCTGCCGATCGGATCCGTGGAACACCGACTGGGCCACCGAGACACCGGCCGAGCCGCAGGCCGGATCGGGATCGACCCGTCCGCCGACGGCCCACCGGCACCGCCGGCGGACGGGGCAGCGATCGCAGGCGGGATGAGCGCCCGCGCAGACCATGGCACCCAGATCAAGGAGGGACTGGCCGAACAACCAAGCCTGCCCCGGGGGGACCATGGCGTCGACCAGAGACTGTGCCTCTGCGCTCGTGAGTGCCCGGCCGGCCACTGCTCGGGAAAGGACCCGACCGGCATTGGTGTCGACCACGCCGATGTCCGCCTCGAAGGCGAACACCATCACCGCCCGAGCGGTATAGGCCCCAACGCCCGGGAGCGCGAGCAGTTCGGCCAGGGTGTCGGGCACGTAGCCGCTGTGATCGCCCACGATGGCCTGAGCTGCGTGGTGCAGAAATCGGGCCCTCCTGTTGTAGCCCAGCCCGGCCCACGCCCGGAGGACGTCACCGAGCGGTGCCTCGGCACAGGCCGACGGCGTCGGGAAGCGATCCATGAACCGCTCGAACACGGGTATGACCCTCGTCACCTGGGTCTGCTGGGCCATCACTTCGCTGACCAGGATGGCCCACGGGTCCCGGGTGTGCCGCCACGGGAGCTCGGGACGAAGCCACCCCGGTCCGGGTTCGCCACCGGCTTTGCCGCCACCCTTCCCGGCGTCGTCGCCGGATCGTCCCCATTCGACGATGGCCCGGCCGAAGGCTCGAAGCCGTTCGGGTCGATCAGCTCCAGACGTCGTCGGCATACGGGCGCCGTCGCTTCGGTGCGGCCGCTCGCTTCCACACCATGAGCTTGCGGCGGAAGAAGCACACCTCGTCACCGTGCTGATTGAAGGCCTTGGTCTCGACCGTGATGATTCCCCGGTCGTCGCGGGACTTCGACGCCACCCGATCGATGACCTTCGTCTCGGCGTAGATGGTGTCCCCGTGGAATGTGGGGAACCGGTGGAGCAACGACTCGACCTCGAGGTTGGCGATGCACGACCCACTCACGTCGGGGACGCTCATTCCGAGAGCCAGCGAGTAGACCAGGTTGCCCACCACCACGTTCTTCCCCTGCACCGTTTCGTGCTCAGCGAACCACGCGTTGGTGTGGAGGGGATGGTGGTTCATGGTGATCATGCAGAAGAGATGGTCGTCGGCCTCGGTGATGGTCTTTCCCGGCCAGTGCTTGTAGACGTCACCGGGCTCGAAGTCCTCGAAGTAACGGCCGAAGGGCCGGTCGTACGTGGCCACGGGCAATCAGGCCTCGACAGCGGCTGGCCGGGTGGTGAAGCCGAGCATCCAGTCGGACTGGGACTCCCCGTCGATCGACATGCGCCAGTTGTAGCGGGTACCCGGGACCAACGGCAGTGGACCAAGGTTCACGGCCAGGGCCACATCGATGGGCGAGCCCTCGGGGATCCCCGGCGGACGACCGACGGTGAACTCCCCGCGCACCTCCACCGCGTGCTCGCCTTCTGGTGTCTCCACCATCACCGGCTGGCCATCGGCGTCCTCGAGGTAGAGCTCCCAATGGTGGGCGACCTCGGCCTCATGCCAACCGACGTCGATCTTGAGGGCGATGGCTGATGGAACCGGATCCGGCCCCGTCATGCTCCACCCGCCGCCCAGGATGTAGAGCTTTCCGTCGGCCACCTGGGCCGAGTCACACAACATCAGCATCACCTTCATAGGGCCGAGGCTATCGGCTCGGCCAGCCACTCATTGTGCGGCTGCTCCCACGCGAGGCCACAACTGGAGCCAGATAGCGTGGTGGCGGTGAGAGGCCTGAGGGATGACGTCTACCGCCGGCCGCTCGCCACCGCTCTCGATCGGCTGGCTCTCGGCCCAGGCTGGAAGTGTGTCGATGTGGGCGCGGGCGGAGGGGACGTCTCGGTAGCACTGGCCGAGATCGTGGGCCGCGACGGACGGGTCTATGCCGTCGACAGCGACCCAGCCGCCCGCGACGAGGTCGCCGAGGCCGCGGCCGCCCACAGCCAAGTGCTGGCCATCACCCAGGCCGGGGAGGACCTCCGTCTGCCCGAACCGGTGGATCTGGCCTTTTGTCGGTTCCTCCTCTTGCATGTCGTCGATCCTGCCGTGGTGCTCGGGCGGATGGCCGCCGCCGTTCGGCCCGGCGGATGGGTGGTAGCTCAGGAGCCGATCACCTCAGCCGGTCGCATCGACGGTCAGCCCTTCTCGATGCCCGGCGCCCGCCATCCCGATATCGGGGCCATGCTCCCTTCTTTGGCCCGCGACGCCGGGCTCACCACGGTGGATGCGTGGGCCGAAGCCCCGGCCGGAGTCGGGCCGGGCCCGGTTGCCGACTACCTGACCCTGCTCACCGACGTGGACCCCGGGGACGACCCGATCGTGCTCCCACCGTTGGTCACGGTGGTGGCCCAAGCCCCTGGGGGATGAACCGAAAACCCAGAGCGTGCACCACCAGAGGACTCACGCAGAACACCAGGAATATACCCGCACAGATCACCAGGAACATACGCCTGTGACGCGTCGGTAACCTCTTTGCGTGACCTCTGAGCCGCTTCCCTCGCCTGACCTCGGCGCCGCTGCAGACAGCGTCGCCATAGCCAACTCCGTTGTCGATGCCGGCATCGCTGCGCTCGCTGCGGCCGGGGGCCCCGATACGGCCCAGGTACTCGCCTACGACCTGGCCCATGCTGCCGCCGCCGTACGCACGGCCGAGGCGACTCTCCAGTACGGGGCCCTCGGGGACACCGAGGCCCGGATCGCCTGTGCCTTCGTCGCTGACGCCATGGCCGATCTGGCCGCCCGGGTGGTAGGCCGAGAGGCGCTCTGGGGCATCGCCTCTGACTGGATGGCTCCGGCAGCGACGTTCGTGACCATCTTCCGCCAACCCGAGTTCTTGGCCTCACTGGCCGAGGAAGAGGGCCCGCGGCACCTGGACCCGGACTTCGAGCTGGTTCGGGACACGTTCCACCGCTTCGCCGAGGAACAGATCAGGCCCCGTGCCGAGCACATCCACCGGGAGAACACCGACATCCCCGAAGCGATTCTGGACGGCATGGCCGAGATGGGGGGATTCGGCATGTCGGTGCCCGAGCAGTACGGCGGTTTCGCCACCGGGGGCGAGAGCGACTACATGGGCATGGTGGTGGCCACCGAGGAGCTCTCTTGGGGCTCGCTCGGAGCCGGCGGCTCGCTGATCACCCGACCTGAGATCCTCACCCGGGCGCTCGTCTTCGGTGGGACCGAGGAGCAAAAACAGGAGTGGCTGCCCAAGCTGGCCACCGCCGAGGTCATGGGGGCGGTGGCCGTCACCGAGCCCGACTTCGGCTCCGACGTGGCCGGCGTGATGACTTCGGCCACCCGGGCCGAGGGTGGCTGGCTGATCAACGGGGTCAAGACGTGGTGCACGTTCGCCGGCCGCGCCGACGTGCTGTTGCTGCTGGCCAGGACCGACCCCGACAAGGCCAAGGCCCATCGAGGGCTCTCGTTGTTCCTGGTGGAAAAGGAGCGGGGCGACGGCCACGGGTTCCTGTTCACCCAGGAGGCGGGGTCCGAGGGCCGACCGGCCGATTCGTCCGGACGACTCGAGGGCCGTCCCATCGACACCATCGGCTATCGGGGGATGCACTCCTACGAGCTGGCCTTCGAGAACTGGTTCGTCCCCGAGGCCAACCTGGTCGGTGGCGAGGAGGGACTGGGCAAGGGCTTCTACCTCCAGATGCAGGGCTTCGAGAACGGACGCCTGCAGACGGCAGCACGGGCCCTGGGGGTGATGCAGGCCGCCTACGAGGCCGCGCTGGAGTACGCCCACAATCGCAGGGTGTTCGGCTCCCCGATCTTCGACTACCAGCTCACCCAAGCCAAGTTGGCCCGCATGGCCATCCTCATCCAGGCCACCCGGCAGTTCTCCTACGAGGTGGCCCGGCTCATGGCCAAGGGGGAGGGGACCCTGGAGGCCTCCATGGTCAAGGCCTACGTATGCCGGGCGGCCGAGTGGGTGACCCGTGAGGCCCTCCAGATACACGGAGGCATGGGATATGCCGAGGAATACCCGGTCAGTCGCTTCTTCGTGGATGCCCGGGTCCTTTCCATCTTCGAGGGCGCCGATGAGACCCTGGCGCTCAAGGTCATCGCTCGGGGGCTGTTGAAGCAAGCCGGCTGAACCAAGCCGTCTGTTCCGTTCGGATGAGCGCGTCATCGACGTTCGAAGAGTTGGTGGCCGAGGGCGAGTCGGTGCCGGTCGAGGGTTGGGACTTCGCCTGGTTCGAGGGCCGAGCCACCGAGGAGCGCCCCTCGTGGGGATACGCACGGATGATGGCCAACCGGATGGCCGACGTCTCCTCCGCGCTCGACATCCAAACCGGCGGTGGCGAGGTCTTGGCCGAGATCCAGCATCCACCGCGCCTGTTGGCTGCCACCGAGTCCTGGCCACCCAACCGGGCCGTGGCCGCGAGGCACCTGCGCCCCCTGGGCGCGTCGGTGCTGGGGGTTGTCGACGACGGTGACCTGCCGTTCGCCGAAGCGTCGTTCGACCTCGTCGTCAGCCGCCACCCCACCGTGACCCGGTGGGATGAGGTCGGGCGGGTCCTCATCCCCGGTGGGGCCTACCTGGCCCAGCACGTCGGGGCGGGCACGGTCCACGAGCTCACCGACTTCATGATGGGCCCCCAGCTGGTGAACGAGGCGCGGCGCACGGAGCGAGCGGTCGCCGAGGCCGAAGCGGCCGGCCTGGTCGTTGTAGACTTGCGCCACGAATCACTACGGACGGTGTTCTACGACCTCGGCGCCGTCGTGCACTTCCTGCGCAAGGTGATCTGGATCGTCCCTGGCTTCACCGTCGACGACTACCGCCAACGACTGGCTGAGCTCCACCAGCGCATCGTGACCGAGGGCTCGTTCGTGGCCCACGCCCAACGCTTTCTGATCGAGGCGCGCCGCCCCTCGTGAGCGTCAGCTGGCCGAGCGGCTCAGCCCGGCCCGATCGCCGCGGGTGACGAACTTGGTAGCCATCTTGCGGCTGGCTTCGTCGATCATCTCGTCGCCGAACATGACCGCTCCGGTGCGATCGTCCTCAGTGGCTCGTCGGTAGGCATCGAGGATGTCCCACGCCCGATCGAACTGCTCTTGGGTGGGCGAGTACACCTCGTTCAATACGCCGACCTGGTCGGGGGTGAGGGCCCACTTTCCGTCGTAGCCGAGGACCCGGGTCCGCTGGGAGAACTCGCGGAGGCTGTCGAGCTCCCGGATCTTCAGGAACGGCCCGTCGATGACCTGGAGACCGTTGGCCCGACCGGCCATCAGGATCTTGGAGAACACATAGTTGAAGTGGTCGCCGGGGTACTCGGGGATGGCCACTCCCCCGGTCAGCACGGGCATCTCCATCGAGGCGGCGAAGTCGGCCGGTCCGAAGATGATGGTCTCGAGCCGGGGGGAGGCCGCGCAGATCTCCTCCACGTTGATCAGCCCACCGGTCGTCTCGATCTGGGCCTCGATCCCGATGTGCCCGACGGGGAGGCCACTCTTCTTCTCTACCTGGGTCAACAACAGGTCCAGGGCGACGACCTCGGCCGCGTTCTGCACCTTGGGCAGCATCACCTCGTCGAGACGCTCACCGGCGTTGCCGACCACCTCGATGACGTCGCCGTAGGTCCATTCGGTGTCCCACGCGTTGACCCGCACGCAGAGCACCCGATCGTCCCACGGCAGGTTCTTGATGGCGTCGGCCACCTTGGCCCGGGCGTTCTCCTTCTCCAGGGGAGCGACCGAGTCCTCCAAGTCGAGAAAGCTCATGTCGGCGGGCACAGTTGGCGCCTTGGACAGGAACTTCTCGTTCGACCCGGGCGAGGACATGCAGGACCGGCGGGGCAGATATCGGGATCGCTCTGACATGCCCTCGATCGTAGGGCGCCGGGAAGGACCAGCCAAGCCCTCTCCCCGATGCCCTTTCGGGCTCTCCCGCCTGCCCCTCGTCCCCCCGTTTGGAGCTTGCCTTGTGCGGTCCCCTGTTGCTCGGGAGCGGTGGTGGCGGGGCCACCGGGTCACCGGCCGCCGGTCCAGAGGAACCGACTCCGGCACTGAACAGGAGTGATGCAACAACCTTAACGTTAACGTACACTTCCCCCATGGCAATTCTTCGGAGCGGCGCGGAGGGAACGGCGCTGGCGCGAAGCGGCCGGCCACCGACCCACCCCGATCGCTACAAGTGGATCGCCCTGTCCAACACGACCATGGGCGTCCTCATGGCCACCATCAACTTGTCCATCGTGCTCATCTCGCTGCCCGACATCTTCCGGGGCATCGACCTCAACCCGCTGGCCCCGGGGAACACCAGCTACCTCCTGTGGATGCTCATGGGCTTCATGGTGGTCACCGCCGTGCTGGTGGTCAGCTTCGGCCGCATCGGCGACATGTTCGGCCGCGTCCGTATGTACAACCTGGGTTTCGCGGTATTCACCTTCTTCTCCATCATGCTCTCGGTGGTCTGGCTGCACGGCCCAGCGGGTGCGCTCTACCTCATCGGCATGCGAGTGGGACAGGGGGTGGGAGCCGCATTGTTGATGGCCAACTCCAGCGCCATTCTCACCGACGCCTTTCCCTCCAACCAGCGGGGCCTGGCCCTGGGCATCAACCAGGTGGCTGCCATCGGCGGCTCGTTCATCGGGCTGATCTTGGGCGGCCTGCTCGGTCCGGTCGACTGGCGACTGGTCTTTTTGGTCTCGGTCCCCGTCGGCGTCCTCGGCACCATCTGGGCCTACCTGAAGCTCGAAGAGCGCGGGGAACGCCACCCGGCCAGGATCGACTGGTGGGGCAACGTCACCTTCGCTGTCGGCCTGGTCGCCGTGCTGGCCGGGATCACCTACGGGATCGAGCCCTACGGCGGTCACACCATGGGGTGGACCAACCCGATGGTGCTGGCCGCGCTGATCGGCGGGGTGGTCGTCCTCGGCGTGTTCGCGGTGATCGAGTCGAAGGTGGCCGATCCCATGTTCCGGATACCCCTGTTCAAGATCCGGGCCTTCTCCATGGGCAACTTCGCCAACTTCCTGGCCGCGCTGGGGCGGGGCGGGATGATGTTCATCCTCATCATCTGGCTCCAGGGCATCTGGCTGCCCGAGCACGGCTACAGCTTCTCCCAGACCCCCTTGTGGGCCGGCATCTACATGGTCCCGTTGACGGTGGGCTTCCTCGTAGCCGGCCCCGTCTCCGGATACCTCTCCGACCGGTTCGGGGCCCGACCCTTCGCCACCGGCGGCATGCTCCTGGCCGCCGTGAGCTTCGTGCTGTTGGAGACGCTGCCCATCAACTTCTCCTACATGGCCTTTGCCCCCATCTTGTTGTTGAACGGGATAGCCATGGGGATCTTCGCCTCCCCCAACCGGGCGGGCGTGATGAACGCGCTGCCACCCGACCAGCGCGGTGCGGGCGCGGGCATGGTCAACACGTTCCAGAACTCGGCCCAGGTCCTCTCCATCGGCATCTTCTTCACGCTGATCATCCTGGGACTGGCCTCGGGGCTGCCGGCCAGCCTCTACCACGGCCTGGTGGCCCACGGCGTCTCGACCAGAGACGCCCTCCGGGTCTCCCACCTGCCGCCGGTCGGCAGCTTGTTCGCTGCCTTCTTGGGCTACAACCCGATCCAGCAGCTCTTGGGGACGACCACCCTCTCGCATCTACCTGCGGCCACGTCCCAGTTCCTGACCGGGCGGAGCTTCTTCCCCGGGCTGATCGCCGCGCCGTTCAAGAAGGGGCTCAACCTGGCCTTCGACTTCGCCATCATCAGCTGCCTGCTGGCCGCCGGCGCCTCGGCCCTCCGGGGCGGCAAGTACGTGCACGGTCAGGACGAGGTGGCCGAACGGGTGGAAGAAGAGCTGGCGGCCAAGGGACTGGCCCATCCGGTTGGTGTCGACGGGGCGGACAGTAACGGCGCCGGTGACAGCGATGGGGACGGGGAGGGCGTCAGCCCGTCGGGGCCGGGTCGGCACGTAGGTCAGCCGGCGTGAGCTGCTCGGCCAGCAGCCGGTCGAAACGGGCCGGGTCTCCGCCCACGAAGCGCCGGCACAGCGGCAGGCCTTCGACGTAGCAGGTGAGGTACGCCCGCCACGTGGGGTGGACCAAGAACTCGACCGACTTGGCCGCCCGCTCGTGGGAGAGCAGACCCCAACGGGCCACCTCGTCGATCACCACGTCGGGGTCGGCTCCGTCTTCGTGGAGACGGAAGGCGGCGTTCTGGCGGACCCCACCCAGCGCCTCGCCGGCTGTGGACACCGCCCCCACCACCTCGGTGTCGTAACGGATACCCAAGGCGTGCAGGTGCTCGGCCACGGTCGCCTCGGGGTGGCGCCCCATGACCACCTCCAACCCGAGGTCGGCCAGCCCCTCGGCCAGCAGGCACTGGGGCGTGCCCACCAGGAAGATCGACTCCTCGAGCCACCGGCGCCGCCGGACCAGTCCCACTTCCTTCCGGGTGTGCTCGGTGTGGTGACCGGGGTAGGCCTCGTGGGCCACCAGATGAGCCAGGTTGGTTGAGAGCACCGGAAGGTCGGTGTTCACCGCCACCCGGCTCGAGAGATCGCCCAGGTAGTAGTTGAACCCTGACCAGGGCTGGCCGGTGACCAGCTCGAACTCGACGTGCTCGCCCTCGGGAAGGCCGAACAGGGTTGCCGTGCGTCCTCGAAGGTCCTCGGCCAGCGAGTCGATGGCCGGCCGGAGCTTGTCCACCGGCACGGCGTGGGACTCGCGCCATGTCACCAGTCGCTCGGCCAGCGGGCCCGAACCGGGAAGGACCTCATCGAGCTGCCGGTGGGCGTCGAGCAAGTCCTCCTCGGGCATGCGGGTGGGCCGCACCCCGTAGCAGGCCTCGACCTCGTCGGCGTAGCCGATGGCATCACCGTGCAACTTCGACGCCGTGGTGACCAGCCCGAGGACCTGGGAGCGAAGCCAACGACGCCGGGCCGGTGCCGCGCCTTGTTCGGTGCGGGTCGACCCGGCTGATCCGGGCCCCTCTCCCGCGTCGAGCGCGCCGCCGGCGTCGATGTCGGCCAGCACCGCTCTGGCGTCGGCCATCAAGCGGTCGGGCGGGAGCACTGGCTCGGCCTGCACGCGATCGGCATGTTGGCGCGGCCCGTAGTAGGCGTCGACCAGTCCGTCGATGTGCCGACCCAACCGCAACCCGAGCGTGAGGTACCGGTCGACCAAACCCGGCTCGGCCACTAAAGGGTCCCCGGACCCGTGCCGGCCACTATGGGCTCAGCTCTGTTCTCAGCTCGGTTCAGCTCAGCGTCTCTCAGCTCAGCGTCTCGCGGAAGAACGCCAAGGTCCTGTCCCACAGCAACCGGGCCGCCGCCTGGTCATAGGCCTCGGGGCGATCCTCGTTGAAGAAGGCATGCCCGACTCCCTCGTAGATATAGAAGGTCGTGTCCTTGCCCAATTGGTTCAGTGTCGCCTCGAGCTGACCGGCGGCCTCGGGGGAGAAGAAGTCATCGTTTCGGCCGAAGTGCCCGAGCACGGGCGCGTTGAGCTTCGAGAAGTCGGGCGCGGCATCGGGCCAAGGGATGAGGCCGTAGGCGGTGACCACCGCGGCTACCGCTTCGGGTCGCTGGGTCCCGAGCACCAGGGCCAGGCCGCCCCCCATGCAAAAGCCGATCACCCCGACGCGGTCCCGGCCGGAGCGCCGGATCAACTCGTCCACCGTCCCGCTCAGCTCCTTGGCCGTGACGTCCATGGAGAGGGCCATCATCTCCTTGGCCGCCTCGTCGGGCTCGGTCAGGGGCACGGTG
Source organism: Acidimicrobiaceae bacterium (assembly GCA_030838245.1). The sequence goes on along the minus strand of JAUTXB010000285.1, from coordinate 6,351 downwards.
GTCCCGTGGTAGAGGTCAGGGGCCAGAGCGGTGAATCCCTCGGCGGCAAAGCGGTCACAGGTCCGGGTGATCTGGTCGACCAGGCCCCAGTACTCCTGTATGACGATCACTCCAGGTCCGACCGGGTCGGAGGTGGCTAGATACCCCCGTGCGGTAGATCCATTACTGGCATATTCGATGATTTCACCCACAAGAACGACGATATCGTGGCCGAACGCGCAACGTCACCTCGGAGACCTTCCCCCACCTCCTTCGCGTCATGGCTGGTCAGAGGGCCAATTGACCCCCGGTCCTTGCAGCTTGTGATCTTATGGACTAAACAGTTGCCCGTTGTGACTGACGTCGATATGCATTATTCGACGGCGAAGATAGGTGCAAAAGAGGTACGTAGAGCGCCCCGAAGGTGGGGCCGTGCGATGCTCGCCCTAGCTATCGTCACAGGGATCACCTCCGTGGTGTCTCTGGCTCCGCGCCCAGCCGGTGCGGATCAGCTTTCCGACGCCCAGGCCCAGGCTGCCTCCATCCAGAGCCAGATCCAAGCCACCGGCCAACGGATCAACGCCCTCTCCCAGCAATACGACCAGGCCACCTACAAGCTGCAACAGATCAACACCCAGATCGGCCAGACCCAGGACCAGATCACGAAGACGCAGAACCAGGTAAACCGGGACCAGGCCCAGCTTCGTGACCAGGCCGTGAATTCCTACGTGAACGCGGGCACCACCTCCCAGGTCACCGACATGTTCAGCTCCGACCAGAACACGGCGGGCATTCGCTCCGTGTACTCGAACATCGCCGCCGGAAACGTCAACACCACCATCGCCAACCTGCACACGGCCCAGAGCCAGCTGCAGGTCCAACAGGACGCCCTGAAGACCCAGCAGGGTCAGGCGGCGGCGGCCCAGAGCAGCATCAAGACGTCGAGCGACCAGGCCACCGCCCTGGTGGCCCAGCAGCAGCAGACGCTGACCCAGGTCAACGGTCAAGTCGCTGCCCTGATCCAGCAACAGCAAGCGGCTGCAGCGGCGGCAGCGGCGGCGGCGTTCAACGCAAAGCAGGCAGCGGCGGCTCAGGCGGCGGCAGCTCAGGCTGCGGCGGCCAAGCCGGCGGCTCAACCACAAAATGTCAGTCAGTCCAACACCAGTAGTACCAGCGGTGGTGGGGGCGGCGGCGGTGGCGGCGGCACCAGCAGCGGCGGGGGCGGTGGCGGTGGCGGCAGCAGCGTGCCTGCTCCCTCTCCTGGTGGATCCGGCGCAGTCGCCGCGGCCGAGAGCCAGATCGGCGTCCCCTATGCGTGGGGGGCCGAGAGCCCGGGCGTAGCCTTCGACTGCTCGGGCCTGACCGCGTGGGCGTGGGGACAAGCGGGCGTGAGCATGCCGCACTACTCGGGTGCCCAATTCGCGATGTCAGCCCCCGTGCCCCTGTCCAACCTCCAGCCCGGTGATCTACTCTTCTACGGTCCCGGTGGATCCGACCACGTCGCCATGTATGTCGGCGGGGGCCAGATGATCGAGGCGCCGTACACCGGGGCCAACGTCTGGATCACCGGTGTACGTACCGGAGACGGTTTCGTGGGCGCAGGTCGCCCCTAACGCAGGGCCAGCATGGGCAGCTCGGCACAAGATAAAGCCGAGGCTCAGATCGCAGATATCCCACCCTGTCCACCCCTGACCCGGCCAACCGTGTCATCGTGAACATGGTTCCGTACACGTAGCCAGGTCGCGAAGGTATTCATTTTGCCCATGCACCGAGCCATCCAACGGCGCTTCACCTCCCGGTCGACCAATCAGTCGACAACAACACCGGCCCGACAATGGTTCCCCGCCCATGCGGCCCGCTCATGGTTTCCGGCTCGTCGCTGGACAGGCGCCGTGCTGGCCGCAGCCATCACCACCGGCACGGTCGGCGCCGTCGCCATTCCGACCGGGTCGGCGTCAGCGGACCAGATCTCCGATGCCCAAGCCCAGGCCGACAGCGTCCAGGCTCAAGTCCAGGCCACCGGCCAGCGCATCAACGACCTCTCGCAGCAGTACGACCAAGCCACCTACAAGCTGCAGCAGGTGACCGGCCAGATCGCCGCCACCCACGGACAGATCGCCCAGACTCGTCAACAGGTCACCAACGACCAGACCCGACTGCGCCAGCAGGCGGTCCAGGCCTACGTGAACGCCGGTACCTCCTCCAGCGGGGTCACCGACATGTTCACCTCGGACAAGAACACCGCCGGCATTCGGTCGGTGTACTCGAACATCGTCGCCGGCAACGTCAACACCACCATCGCCCATCTGCGGACGGCCCAGTCACTGCTGCAGGCCCAGCAGGACTCGCTCAGCCAGCAACAGGCTCAGGCCAACGCCCAACAGGTGAACATCGCTGCGGCCAGCAAGCAGGCCAACGCACTGGTGGCCCAGGAGCAGTCGGCCCTCACCCAGGCCAAGACCAACGTGGCCAACCTGGTCCAGCAGCAACAAGACGCCAAGGCACAGGCTGCAGCGGCGGCATTCCAACAGCAGGTGGCGGCCCAGAGGGCCCAACAGCAACAGCAGGCCCAACAGCAGGTGGTGGCCGCCCAGCCGAAGGCCCCACAGCCAGCAGCCTCACCGGCAGCAGCCCCCCAGGCAGCAGCGTCACCGGCAGCAGCCCCGCAGTCCTCGACCTCGTCCAGCAGCTCGTCCTCGAGCAGCGGCGGTGGTGGTGGGGGCGGCAATACCGGTGGCGGCGGCGGTACCAGTTCACCGCCTCCCGCTGCGCCTTCGGCCCCATCGGCCGGTGGGGCAGCCGCCGCCGTGGCCGCCGCTCAGAGCCAGCTCGGCGTCCCCTTCGCATGGGGAGCCGAGAGCCCGGGCTCTGCGTTCGACTGTTCGGGACTGACCGAGTGGGCATGGGGACAGGCAGGGGTGTCGCTCGACCACTACACGGGTGCCCAGTACGACGAGACCACCCACGTGTCGATCGCTGACATCCAGCCTGGTGACCTGTTGTTCTACGGGGTGAACGCCTCAGAGCACGTGGCCATGTACATCGGCGGCGGGATGATGGTCGAGGCGCCCTACACCGGCGCCGTCGTCTGGGACACCCCGGTTCGTACCGGGGCCGGCTTCTGGGGCGTCGGAAGGCCCTAGCCGCCGGCCGGCAGGGCCCCTGTCGGCGCGTCGAGCCTGCAGGCTCGCTACTTCTGGTCGTGTGCGGCCAACGCGGCTGGGGGGAGCTTTCCCTCCGCCCCCTCGGCCCGAGGACCCGGAGGTCGGGCGAACCGGTAGGCCAGCGGTTCCCGACCGGCTTGGATGACCATGGCCCGGCCGGTCTCGTCGCCGGTCAGGCACTCAAATACCGCCTCGGCCACGGTGTTCGGATCGATGAGCGGGAACCCGGATCCCTTGAGCTCGTTGCGCATGGTCTCGTCGAGCATGTGCGTGTCCACCAGTGAGGGGCAGATGGCGTTCAGGATGATGTCCTGCTCGGCCAGTTGGGGGGCGAGCGCCCGGACCAGGCCCACCACCGCGCTCTTGGTCAGCCCGTAGATGGGATCGGGCGAGTAGCCGATGAGCGCGGCCAGTGACGCGGTGGCCACCAGCGAGCCGCCACCACGCTCTCGGAGGAGGGGCACCAGCGCCCGGATCCCGAACACCACGCCGTCGACGTTGACCCCGAGGGCTCGACGGTACTGCTCGTCGGTCAGGAGCGAGATGTCCGGCTCCCCCGTCGAGACACCAGCGTTGAGGTGGGCCAGGTCGACGCCCCCGAACCGGGAGACGGCAGCCTCGGTGATCGAGGCCCACTGGTCGGACCGGCTGACGTCGGCCACCACGGCCACGGCCCCCAACCGATCGGCCACATCGTGGGCCGATGCCTCGTCCCGGTCGACCACCACCACCGACGCACCGGCTTCGGCCAGGCGAGCGGCACTGGCCGCACCGATGCCCGAGCCCGCGCCGGTGACGATCGCCACCTTGTCCGTGAGGACAGCCATCAGAATCCCCCTCGTCTCGCCGGATCCACCGATCCACGCTCCGTCGGTGCGTCGACGTCGGTGCGTCGACCTGCGTCGACCTCCACCCTACCGGGGCCCTGGGGCATACTGAAGGGGCGCCGGTGGCGGTTCGAGCCGGCTCGTGTTGACCATGAGACCAATTCCCGTCGCCTTCCACATCTGGTTCATCGAGGTCCACACCTACGGGATCGGCTTGGCTGTCACCTTCTGGTTCGGCCTCCGGTACTTAGAGCGCCGTCTCCGCAAGAACGACTACCCGTCGGAGTGGGTGACCGGAATGTTCATCTGGGTCATCGTGGCCGCCATCGTGGGCGCCCGCCTGTTCAGCGTCCTGCCCAACCTGTCCCAGTACCGCAGCGACCCCATGCAGGTCTTCGCCATCTGGCAGGGCGGCCTGTCCTCGTTCGGCGGCCTGATCTTCGCCATCCCGGTCGGGATCATCAGCGCCCGACGGCGGTGTCCGGAGATCTCGACCGTGCGCCTCCTCGACCTGATCGCCCCGGTGCTGATGGCAGCGTGGGGCGTCGGACGGCTGTTGGGCCCCCAGTTGATGGTGCGAGGTGGCGGTCACCCCACGACGGCCTGGTTCGGCATGTACTACGCCGGCGAGGTGGGAAAGCGGCTCCCCGTTCCGATCTTCCAGGCCATCGCCGACTTCGCCATCTTCGGGATTCTGCTGCTGGTCGAGCGGTGGCTCCGGAGCCAGGCGCCTGGCGAACTCGGGGCTGGCGGAGATGGCGGAGTGCGGGCAGCTGCGCCGGTCGGTCGACCGCTACCGCCGGCGGGCATCGTCATAGGCGTGGCCATGGTGTTGTGGGGAATCGAGCGGTTCTTCGACGAGTACCTCTGGCTCACCGATCCCAGCCACCTCGGATTCATCTTGGTCGAGACGGCAGGCATCGCCCTCAGCGTTGCCGGGCTCGTCGTGCTGGCCACCCGGGTGCGGCCCTTCGAGCGCTGGCGGGACGGCGAGACCGACGTCGGGGACCCGGCGGGCCCAGCAGCAACGGAGGGCAATACGGCGCACGATGGGGCGGTGACGGCGGACTCGGCCCGCGCCCCCTGATTCCGTCGACCTATCGACCGATCCGGAGCGGCGCCCGGATTAGAGCCGGGCGGTTGCCCGACACAAGAACATGTTCTAGCGTTTGCCCCTGTCTGCAGCGGCGGCAGCACGCGCCCAGCAGGCTCGATCTCGCAGGCCGTTCAGCGTAGGGGAGGACCGCAGCATGGGGGATTTTGGATTCTGGGCCCTGGCCCACGAGGAGCCCGACCACCTGGCCCTGGTGACGCCAGAGGGCGCCGAGCTCAGCGCCGGTGAGCTGCTGGGTCGGACCAACCAGCTCGTCCACGGCCTTCGCGAGCTCGGCGTGCAGCGGGGGGACGTGATCGCCACCTTGCTCCCCAACTGCACCGAGAACGTGGAGCTGTACCTGGCTGCCCTGCAGGCAGGTTGGCGACTGGTACCCATCAACCACCATCTGGTGGGACCGGAAGTGGCGTACATCGTGAAGGACTCGGGGGCCAAGGTGTTCATCGCCCACGACCGTTTCGCCGCCGTCGCTACCGACGCGGCCGACGAGTCGGCGTTGCCGGCATCGGGACGCCTGGCCGTCGGCAAGATCGCCGGCTTCGCCTCGCTGGCCGAGCGGCGTGATGGCCAGTCCACCGACGACCCGCCCGATCGCACCATTGGCGACGTCATGAACTACACGTCCGGCACCACCGGCAACCCCAAGGGCATCTTTCGGCCCTTGCTCGACGCCACGCCAGAAGAGGCAGCCCTCGGTCTGTCGGGCATCCTGTTCCTGTTCAGCATCCAGCCTCACGACGACAACGTGCACATCGTGGGCTCGCCCCTCTACCACACCGCGGTGATGCGCTTCGCCGGCGCGTCCATGCATCTCGGCCACACCATCGTGCTGATCGACAAGTGGACCCCGGAGGGGATGCTCAAGCTCATCGAGCAGTACCGGGTCACCACCTCTCACATGGTCCCCACCCAGTTCCACCGGCTGCTCACCCTGCCCGACGACGTCCGCTCCAAGTACGACCTCTCGTCTCTCCGGCACATGATCCACGCCGCCGCACCGTGCCCCGTCGACGTGAAGCACAAGATGATCGAATGGTGGGGCTTCTGCATCGACGAGTACTACGCGGCCTCCGAAGGTGGCGGCACGCTGGTGACGGCCGAGGAGTGGCTGAAGAAGCCGGGCACGGTGGGTCGTCCCTGGCCCATCTCCGAGATCGCCATCTTCGACGACGAAGAGAACCGCATCGAAGAGACGGGCGTCATCGGCACCGTGTACATGTCCATGTCCGGTGGTGGCTTCGAGTACCACAAGGACAAGGAGAAGACG
>JAUTXB010000269.1 GCA_030838245.1 Acidimicrobiaceae bacterium | reverse complement strand
GCTTCTTCGCCTCCGACCGCACCATGTACCGACCCGAGGCTGCCGTCGACGGCTGGCAACGCATCTGGACCTGGTTCGACCGCTACCTGGCGTCCTGAGGAGGATCCCATGTGCTCCTACGTGACCGAGAAGACCGATATCGCCGGCAGCGGCAAAGGGCCGCAAGGCTGGTTCCGGCTGAACATGGCCACCGTCTACTTCGACCATCCCTTCCACGCGCCCTACGAGCACACGCTCAACATTGACTTCGTGGACAACACGGCCGGGCCGGATGCCAGGGTGGCGGTGGAGCTGAGCGCCGAATCCGCCCGGGAACTGGTGCGCTGCATCGAGTCCGCTCTTGGCGCCGCGGTGCCGGCGGCCGAGGTGGCCTGAGCGCGATACGGCGGGGTGTCGAGGAGGGACCAGATGCCATCCCAGGAATTCGAAGACGATGTGCGCAAAGTGCTCGGCCAGATCGCTCCCGGAACGGTGATGACCTACGGCGAAGTGGCTCTGGAGGCTGGGCATGCCGGTGCAGCCCGTGCCGTCGGCACATTGTTGGCGCGCGGCGACAGCGGACTCCCGTGGTGGCGGGTCGTGACCAGCACCGGTCGCCTGGTGCCGGGGCACGAGCGCGAGCACGCCCGGTTGCTTCGGTCCGAGGGCGTGTCGGTAGCCAACGGGCGGGTGGCTATGCCCACTCGCTCCGCGGTCGAGCGTGAGTAGGCTCGTCTGAGTGCGACTGAGCGCTTCGGGGGCAGCGGGCTGGATCAGGGTCGGTGTCGGCTTGCTCTTTGCCGTCGCCCCGAAAATGTTCGTGGACCGGTTCGTCGAAGACGAGTCGTCGGGGACGCTCATCCTCTTCGCCCGAACCATTGGTGTCCGCGACCTGGCCCTGGGGTTGGGAACGCTGGCTGCCGAACGGTCCGGCAACCCGGCCGACCTTCAGCGGTGGGTTCGGGCCGGACTGGTCAGCGACACGCTCGATTTCGTGGGCGGCTTGGCCAGCTCAGGGCTGATCGGGCGCCGTGGCGTTGCCACCGCCACGGCCACGGTCGTGCCGGTCATCGCCCTCGATGTGCTCGGGCTGAGGCAGCTGGCCGTCGCCACGGCCGAGGATGGCTCGTAGCGGCCCGTTCGAAGAGCGGCGTTCGTAGCGCCCGCTCGTCGCAGGGAAGGATCGAGGAGCAGAGGGCCCGTCGACGCTACGAACAGCCGCTCGTGGTGCCGCAGCTGCCGCACACGTAGCACGAGCCGGCCCGCTGCATGGCGTTGCCGCACTGATAGCAGTAGGGCGCGTCGCGTGGCTCGGCCCGGGCGATGGGCCCGTCCTGATCGGACGAGAGGGAGGGATGAGCGGCTTGAACGGGCGCGGGGGCGCTCGATTCCACCACGGTGGCGGTCACCGGATCGACCGAGCTGTCCTCGACGACGCCGCTGGACTGCGTGGCCGTCTCCTCGACGCCGGGAAGCGTCGGCTGCATGCGCTCCGACGTCGACAGCACGCCCAGCTCCGACCGCTCCTCGACCGGAAGGTAGTCGAGGGCCAACCGCCGGAAGATGTAGTCGACCAGGCTGGTCGCGATGCGCAGATCCACGTCGTCGGTGATCCCGGCCGGCTCGAAGCGCATGTTGGTGTACTTGCGCACGTAGGTGGCCAAGGGCACACCGTGCTGCAGGCCCAGGCTGACCGAGATGGAGAAGGCGTCCATGATGCCGGCCAGGGTCGACCCCTGCTTCGAAACCTTCATGAACACCTCGCCGGGACGGCCGTCCTCGTACTCGCCGACGGTGACATAGCCCTCGCAGTCCGCCACCCGGAAGGCGAACGTGCTCGACTTCCGCCGACGGGGCAGGCGCTCGCGCACGGCCCCGACGACCAGCGTCTCTCCGACCCGCTGTTGTTCGTGGACCAGAGCGGCTTCGAGCCCGGCGATCTTGTCGTTCAGCTCACGGGCATGGGCCTCGGCCTCCGACCCGGCCGGGGCGTCGTCCACCCCCTCCTTCTTGGTGGTGGACAGCGGCTGGCCCACCTTGCAGTTGTCCCGGTACACGGCGACCGCCTTGATGCCCATCTGCCAGGCATCGATGTGGAGCTGCTCCACGTCCTCGACGCTGACGTCCTCGGGCAGGTTGACCGTCTTGGAGATGGCCCCGGAGATGAAGGGCTGCACCGCCCCCATCATGCGGACATGACCGAGGTAGTGAATGGTGTTGTCGCCCATGGAGCAGGCAAAGACGCCCAGGTGCTCGGCCGAGAGGTATGGAGCGCCCACGATCGACTTGTGCTCGTCGATGTAGGCGATGATCTCGGTCACCTGTTCGGGCGAGTAGCCCATCTGCTTGAGGGCCCGGGGGACCGTCTGGTTGACGATCGACATGGTCCCGCCGCCCACCAGCTTCTTGGTCTTCACCAATCCGAGGTCGGGCTCCACCCCGGTGGTGTCGCAGTCCATCAACAGGCCGATGGTCCCGGTGGGAGCGAGCACGCTGGCCTGCGAGTTGCGCACCCCGTACTGATCGCCCAGCTCCACGGCCGAGTCCCACGCCTCCTGGGCGGCCGACAACAGGTCGGTGGGAACCTGCTCCTCGTCGATGGCAGCCACCGCGTCCCGGTGCATCCGCAACACGTTGAGCATCGGCCCCACATTCTCGTGGTAGCCGGCGAACGGCCCCATGCGGGCGGCGGTGCGGGCTGAGGTGGCGTAGGCGTGCCCGGTCATCAGCGCGGTGATCGCTCCGGCCCACGCCCGGCCCTCGTCGGAGTCGTAGGGAAGTCCTTGGGCCATAAGCAGCGCGCCCAGGTTGGCGTAGCCGATGCCCAACTCCCGGAACAACCGTGAGTTCTCGGCGATTTTGTCCGTCGGGTAGTCGGCGTTGCCGACAATGATCTCCTGGGCGGTGAAGATGACCTCCACCGCCGACTTGAACCCGTCGACGTCGAACGAGTCGTCGTCGTTCAGGTACTTCATCAGGTTGAGGCTGGCCAGGTTGCAGGCCGAGTTGTCGAGATGCATGTACTCGCTGCAGGGGTTGCTTCCATTGATCCGACCGGTGTTCGACGCGGTGTGCCACTTGTTGATGGTGGTGTCGAACTGCATCCCGGGATCGGCGCACTCCCAGGCGGCGCGGGCCAGCTGGCGGAAGAGGTCCCGGGCCGGCACGCTGCGCACTACCGCGCCATCGCCACGAGCGGTGAGCGGCCACTCCCGGCCGTCCACCACGGCCTCCATGAAGTCATCGGTCACTCGTACCGAGTTGTTGGCGTTCTGGTACTGGAGGCTGATCGAGTCCTTGCCGTCCAGGTCCATGTCGAAGCCGGCGTCGCGCAGCACCCGGGCTTTGCGCTCCTCGATGGCTTTGCACCAGATGAAATCCTCGATGTCGGGATGGTCGACGTCGAGGATGACCATCTTGGCCGCCCTGCGAGTCTTACCCCCGGACTTGATGGTGCCGGCCGAGGAGTCCGCTCCCCGCATGAAGCTCACCGGGCCCGACGCCGTTCCGCCTCCCTTGAGGTACTCATGGGACGAGCGGATGCGCGACAGGTTCACCCCGGCGCCCGAGCCACCCTTGAAGATCACTCCTTCCTCCGTGTACCAGTTGAGGATGGAGTCCATGTTGTCGTCGACGGAGAGGATGAAACACGCGCTGCCCTGCTGGGGCACGCCGGCCACGCCGATGTTGAACCACACCGGCGAGTTGAACGCGGCCATCTGGTAGATGATGAGGTGCTTCAACTCGTCCCGGAAGATCTCTGCCTCGTCGTCATCGACGAAGTACCCGTCCTTGGTGCCCCACGCCGTGATGGTGTCGACCACACGGTCGGCCACCTGCTTCAGCGACCACTCCCGCTCCGTGGTGCCCGGGGTTCCCCGGAAGTACTTCTGGGCCAGGATGTTGGTGGCGTTGAGGCTCCAGGTCTCGGGCACCTCCACACCCAACTGCTCGAAGGCGACGGTACCGTCCCGGTAGTTGGTGATGCGAGCATCACGGCGTTCCCAGGCCACGGTGTCGTACGGGTGGACACCAGCGGTGGTGAAACGGCGACGGATGCCGATCCCAGTCCGTTGTGGGGCGATGGCCATGTGCTGCACCTCATTCCTGTGTCACGTGGTCGGCGAAACCGTCACCTTGGCCCGCCGCATTGATGATCGTGTCCCCCGACGGAGAATACCCGTTCGTTGACGCCAATACCACAACATGTTGTGGTACGACCTCCCCCAGGCCACGAGATAGTGGGTTCATTACAGCAGCGTAGTTACACCCCTGTCAATGATTTCTTGCCGATTTTGGCTCGGGGACGCCCCCGTCGCTCCAGTTGGGCGGGGGTTCGCGAAGAACTGTCAATTATTTGCCCAACGCGAGCACTTGGGCCTCGCCGCCGGCACCCTCCGTCGATACAGTCCAGCTGTGCCCGGCCCCGCCCCCCGATCCCCCGTCGTCGTGGCCATCGATGCAGGCACCACCGGCGTGCGCTCGGTCGTGATCGACCATCACGGCTCGGTCGTCGACCTTGCCTACCGCGAGCTCACCCAGCATTTCCCTCGTCCGGGCTGGGTGGAGCACGACCCGGCGGAGATCTGGGCGACGGTGGCCGCCACCTTGGCCGAGGTCGCCGGACGGCTGGCCGACGCCGGTCGGGTCGCCGCCGCCATCGGCATCACCAACCAACGCGAGACGGTGGTGGCCTGGGACCGTCGGACCGGCCGCCCGTTGCATCAGGCCATCGTCTGGCAAGACAGCCGAACGGCAGCGGACTGTGACGCCCTGGTCGCGGCCGGCCACCTGCCGCTCGTTCGGGAGCGGACCGGCCTGGTCCTCGATCCCTACTTCTCGGCGACGAAGATGGGCTGGATGCTCCAGCACGGTGGCGTCGAGGTCTCGCCCGACCTGGCGCTCGGAACCGTCGACGCCTGGGTGCTCTGGAACCTAACCGGCGGCACCGCTGACGGGTTGTTCGCCACCGACGCCACCAATGCCAGCCGTACCTTGCTCTACGACATCGTGGACCGTCGGTGGTCGGCCGAGCTGTGCCAGGTCTTTGCCCTCCCCATGGCCAATCTGCCCGAGGTGCGACCCTCGTGCGGTCGCTTCGCCACGGTGGCGCCCGAGGTCGTCGGTGGCGACTCCCCTCTGGTCGGGGTGCCGATCAGCGGTGTGGCCGGTGACCAGCATGCCGCCCTGTTCGGGCAGGTCTGCTTCGAACCGGGGATGGCCAAGGCCACCTACGGGACCGGGAGCTTCGTGCTCATGAACGTGGGAAGCGACTGCCCGCCTCCCGTCGACGGCCTGCTCACCACGCTGGCCTGGGACCTAGGCGATGCAGCCGGGGACGATTCCCCAGTGGCCTATGCCCTCGAGGGCTCGGTCTTCGTATCCGGAGCCGCCGTCCAGTGGCTGCGCGACGGACTGGGCATCATCGACGGCGCCGCTGCCCTCGAGCCGCTGGCCGCCACGATCGGCGACACCGAGGGCGTCTACGTGGTGCCGGCGTTCACCGGCCTCGGCAGCCCCCACTGGGACCCCTACGCCCGAGGAGCCGTCGTCGGGCTGAGCCGTGGGACAGGTCGGGCTCACCTGGCCCGGGCCGTGGTCGAGGCCATGAGCTTCCAGGTGCGCGACGTGGTCGACGCCATGGCCGCCGGCGTCGGTCGTCCGGTCACCGAGGTGCGGGTGGACGGTGGGGCCTCGGTGATGGACCTGTTGTTGCAGCTGCAGGCGGATCAAACCGGTGTCCCGGTGGCACGTCCCACGGTGACCGAGACCACCGCGCTCGGAGCCGCCACCTTGGCCGGACTGGCCGAGGGCGTCTGGAGCTCGCAGGCCGAGCTGGCCGGCCTCTGGCGACATGACGCCGCATTTGTGCCCGCCATCACCCGGGATGAGGCCGACCAGCGACACAACGGATGGTCACGGGCGGTCGATCGAGCCCGGAGCTGGGCCCTCCCCTGAGGGCGAGATTCGCCTCCCAGGCCCGCTTACCCCACGTTCGAACGCGAGGTCAGCTCGCCCCACCGATGATCGGCCAACTCGGCCATCGTGGCGATGCGGGTCCGCTCACCCGCTCGGAAAGGGAAATCGGGACGCCCGACCACCAGGACCGCACCGGCCAGCCGAAGGCGGGCCGAGTCGGCACCGACCTTAGGCCGCTCACCGGCGTCCTCGGCCGCCTGCAGGGTGAGGGCCAGGTCCCGGAGCTCGTTGTCGGGTGGGACATCGCCGGCGACGGCGGTCGGCCAGGGCGCAAGTGGGTCGAGAGCAGCCGCGAACGATCCGTTCACGCTCTCGCAGGCCCGGTTGGTCAGATACTCGAGGACGCCGGTGGGCGAGGTCTGGTGGAACAGCGTGGTGGCGATGTCCAAGATCTCTGCGTGGCGATCGGGAACCGCGCCGTCGATGAGGCGCAATGCCTCGACTATCACCCCATCCACCTCGAGGATCTCCGACCGGAGCAGCTCGACGAGGTCGGCGCCGGCCAGCTCCACGCCGAAGTCATCGATCACCAGCCCCTCTGCTCGCTCGAGGATGTCGATCGACACCACGTCTCCGCCGACGGCACCGATTCGGCTTGCCACCGCACCCAACGCCCCCGGCCGGTCCGGAAGATGTACCCGGATCAAATAATTGGCCACAACCAACACGCTAGGCGCTCGATGTGAACACTCCGTTTCCTACCCGTTACGGACTGTTGCCCGCTTGGCGTACTGGTCCACGTACTCCTGGCCGGACAGGGTGGCGATGGCCCGCATGAGCTCGTCGGTCGCCTCTCGCAGGCGCTCCGGGTCGGCCGGCCCGTCGGGGTGGGAGCCGTTCCGACCGGGACCGGACGGGGCCACGCGTCCGACATCGAGTGGTGGACCGAAGCGGATGGTCACGGAGTGGAAGGGTCGCATCAGGCGGTTGCCGGGAGGCTGGACCCCCCGGGTGCCGACCAGGCCGACCGGAACCACCGGGACGCCGCACCCCAGGGCCAACCGGGCCACACCGGTGTGACCCTTGTGGAGCCGGTGGTCGGGGGCCCGGGTCCCTTCCGGATAGATGCCGAGCATGGACCCGCTGTTCAGCACATCCCTGGCCGTGTCGAGTGCCCGTTGGGAGGCGTCACCGCCACCTCGGTTCATGGGGATCTGCCCGGCAGCTCGGAAGAACCACGACGTGTGCCAGCTCTCGAAGTACTCGGCCTTGGCCACGTAGGTCACCCGTCGTCGCAGCACCAGCGGGAGGAAGAACGAGTCGCAGAACGACTGGTGGTTGGCGGCCAAGACCACCGGGCCGCGCCGGGGCACGTGCTCACGGCCCTCCACTTTGACGCGCCACAGCAAATAGAACACCGGCGTGAGGATCGCTTTCAAGATCCAATAGGCCATGGAGCCAACGGTATCCCCGCCAGTGTGCGGTTTGCATCCCACAATGGAGCGACGCCGTGGAGCGATGGCCACGACCGGCCCGATTGACCGGGCCACGGGCTCGCCCATAGCGTCGTTTCAATCGTGGATCGCCGACATACGCCCAAGGGGGCCCAGCGCCGGAGTGACCTGATCGACTTCGCCGCTCACCGCTTCGCGGCCCAGGGTTACCACCCCACGTCGGTGACCGACATTGTCGACGGGATGGGGGTGGGCAAAGGCGTCTTCTATTGGTACTTCGACTCGAAGGACGAGCTGTTCCGCCAGATCCTGTCCGATGCACAACACGGGCTCCGACTGGCCCAGCGGGAGGCCATCGCCGACCAGCACGATCCGGCCCGTCGCATCGAGCAGGGCATCAGAGCGGCCATCCGTTGGCTCGGTGACAATCGCCACCTCTTCATCCTCATGGAGTTCGCCCGGACCGAGGAACGCTTCGCCCCGCTCATCCGCCAGGGCGAACAGCAGGTAGTCGCCGACGCCCTCCCTCACGTCACTGCGGGCATCACTGCCGGACTGCTCCGCCGGGAGGACCCCGTGGTCTTGACCACCGCCATCTTGGGGGTGACGTCGCACCTGGCCCGGGTCCTCATGCTCGAGGGCGGCACGGACCCCGACCGGGTGGCCGAGGCGACCATCGCCTTTTGCCGCCAGGGTTTCCTGGCCACAAGCACCCGGGACACCCTTCCGGGCCGGATGGCCGGCTAACAACTACCACCCCCGCCTCACCAACGGAAGCGTTTGGGCCCTAGTGCAGGCGCGTGAGCGCTTTGCGAAGCCCGCGTATCCCTTGGCCGATCCGTTGCTCGTTCTCGATGAGTGCGAAGCGGACGTGCCCGTCGCCGCCCGGGCCGAAGCCCACTCCCGGAGACGTGGCCACGTCTCCCTCCTGCAAGAGGAACTTGGAGAACTCGAGGGAGCCCATCTCCCGGTACGGCTCGGGAATGGGTGCCCAGACGAACATGGTCCCCATGGGCGGCGTGATCTCCCAACCGATCCGGTTGAGGCCGCCGCAGAGGGCATCCCTGCGGGCCTGGTAGCACTCGTTGATCACCTTGGGGTAGTCGGGTGCCTCGTTCATGGCCACGATGGCGGCGATCTGGATGGGCTGGAACGTCCCGTAGTCCAGATAGCTCTTCAGCTTGGTCAGGGCCTGGACGATCTCGGCGTTGCCCACCAGGAACCCGACCCGCCAGCCGGCCATGGAGAACGACTTGGTCATGGTGTAGAGCTCCACGGCCACGTCCTTGGCTCCGGGCACCTGCAGGATGGACGGCGGGGCGTAGCCGTCGAAGGCGATGTCGGCGTAGGCGAAGTCATGGACCAGGACGATCTCGTGTTCCCGGGCGAACTCGACCAGGCGGGTCATCCAAGCCAGGTCCACGCACTCGGTAGTGGGATTGTGGGGGAACGACAACACGATGACCCGGGGCTTGGGCCACGCCGACTCCCACGCTTCCATGAGGTTGTCGAAGAACTTCTGCGACGGGCTACCGGTGTCGGGCCCCGGCCCGTCCAGGCGCACGTGGCGGACGTCGGCCCCGGTGAACAGCGGGGCGTAGATGTGGATCGGGTACGAAGGGGTCGGGACCAGCGCGGTGTCACCGGGGCCGACCAGCACCCACATGAGGTGGGACAGTCCCTCTTTGGCCCCGATGGTGGTGACCACCTCGGTGTCGGGGTCGAGCTCGACTTCGAACTTCCGGAGGTACAGGTCGGAGATGGCCTGGCGGATCTTGGGGATGCCCCGGCTGGCCGAGTACCGGTGGTTACGAGGGTTGCGAACCGACTCGGCCAGCTTCTCCACGGCCACGTCGGGCGAGGGAAGGTCGGGATTGCCGAATCCCAGGTCGATGACGTCGTGGCCGTCGTGCCGGCCGGCGGCCTTCAGGTCGTTCATGGTGGCGAAGACGTACGGGGGCAGGCCGTTGATCCGTCGGAACTCCATCGGCCAAGGTTATCGCCGCTGCCTGTTCCCCCTGACGACGTGAGGCTCCGGGGCACTGGCAGGCGCGATGACGCCGAGCACCGACGCGTCGGCCGCATCGGCTCGAGTCCGGGGTCAGCCGGTGCGGGCCAGTTGTGCCGCCTCGGCCACCGCCTCGAGCGATTCGGGCCAGGCGCACACCGCCCATGTCGCGCCGGACTCGGCCAGCTGGTGCAGGTGCTCGGCAATGGCCGACACGTCGCCACGCACCGGTCCGCCCCAGGTGACCTCGTACCCGGCCCCGCTCAGCTCGGCCACCCGCACCGTCGAGGATTCCCAGAGATTGAGAGCCGCGCCCACCTCCATGGCCACAGCGGTGGTCGAGGGACGGCCGCCTCCCACCCACACCGGTATCCCACGGGAACGAACCGCCCGTGCCACTGCGGCCATGCTGTGGCGACGCTCGTCGGCCGGGCCGAAGGGGACGCCGTAGGCATCGTTCTCCTGGCGGCTGAGGCTGTCGCCCGTGCCGATCCCGGCGATGAGCCGCCCTCCTGAGATCCGCTCAAGGCTGGCGAAGGTATCGATCAGGACCGCGTCGGGGACCAGACCAATGCGGGCCACCAGGGTCCCGATGTGAATGGCGGACGTCGTCGCTGCCACCGCGCCGAGCAGTGGCGGCATGGAAACGGCCGGACGACCCCGTTGACCCATCGGCCACAGATGGTCGAAGCAGAACAAGCCGTCCAGGCCGAGCTCCTCGGCCCGAACGGCCGCGGTCAGGGCGACGGACGCGTCGTCGACGAACTGAGGAAGGGTGACCCCGACCTTCAACTCGTTGATTCGACCCGGGCCCTCAGGTCACGCAGGGCGATCGACATGATCCGGCTCTGGGCCCGCATCTTGATGAAGCCGGGAAGCGGCACCTTCATCTCCACCTCGAGGTGGTAGGTGACCTCGGTCCCTCCGTCGGACGGAGTGAAGACGTAACGGCCATCCAGCTTGGCCGTGATGTCGCCGCGTGTCTGTACCCAGGCGATGACGGCAGGTGCCTCGCTGTAGTCGTAGGACAGGGTGTAGCTGGTGCTACGACCGAACGCCGCGGCCCGGAACGTGACCAACAACGGTCGGCCCTCGGAGTCACGATCATGGACAGTGACCTC
Organism: Acidimicrobiaceae bacterium; assembly: GCA_030838245.1. The sequence goes on along the minus strand of JAUTXB010000269.1, from coordinate 3,380 downwards.
TTTGATGTCGGCCGCCCATGTGGGATAGGCGTCGATGTCGCTGGCCACGGCGAAGCACCGCTCCGGCGTCGCCGCCACGACCATTCGCTCGGTGGCTTGTTCCGCCACGTTCAGCCCTCCTCCTCGACGTTGCGCTCATCCCGGCGCACGGGCAACGGTGCGCTCATCCTGGCGCACAGGAATCTCAGCCTTCCACGTCCGCGAGCGCGGCAGCCAGCCTAGGGGCGAGGTGGTCATAGTCGAAGGATGCTTCGGCCCGACGCCGAGACGCCGTGCCTAGGCGGTGACGGAGCGCATCGTCGTCGAGCAGGCGCCTGATGGCCATGGCTACCTCGCCGATATCACCCGGACGGTGTACCACCAACCCGGTCTCCCCGTCGACCACGGCCTCGCCGGCTCCGCCGGAGCGTCCGGCGACCTGGGGGACGCCCGCCGCCGCCGCTTCGAGAAAGACGATGCCAAATCCTTCTTGCTCGAGCCCGAGCCACCGGTTGCGGCAAGCCATCACGAAGATGTCGGCTGCACCGATCAGCCTGGGCAGGTCGTCATCGGAGACGGCGCCGAGGAGGCGAGTGGGCGACCCGGTCTCAGCGATCCGCGCCGAGAGCCGTTCCGCATCGCGGCCGCGGCCGGCGATGACCACGGTGAGGTCCGGAAAGGAAGGTTGCAGGCGCACGGCTGCGTTCACCACCACGTCCATGCCTTTGCGAGGCACGAGACGACTGACGCTCACGACCAACGGACCGGTCACCGGGAGCCCCAGTTTCACGCGAGCCTCGGTGCGCTGATCGGGGGTGAGCGGCACGAAACGCTCGAGGTCCACACCCGGTGGGATCTCCACCACCGGTGGCATGCCGTGGTTGTGCACCGCTCGCTGCGCCTCGGCGGCGGGATAGCCGCCGGCGGAGATCACCAGCGCGCTGTGACGGAGTACGTACGCCACGAGCTGGCGGCTGAGAGGCAGCCGACCGGGGACGGCCACTTCAGCACCGTGAAGCACGACGGCGTAGGGGATCCCCAGCCTCGGCCCGATCACCCCCAGCGGGAAAGCGGGATCGATCACCACCAGGTCGGCGCCCACCCGCGCCGCGCTCTGCCGGATGCGTCTGGTGAGGCCGGGCGTGGGAGCCAAGACGGCTGAGGGGACTCGCTCGATGCGAACACCGCGTTCGGCTTGCTCGCGGTCGAAGTCCTGTTGGTCCGCACTCGACGAAGCAGTGAGCACGGCAAAGCTGTCGGGGTCGAGCCGACTCCAGAGCTCCCACAGGTAGGCCTGGATCCCCCCCACCTTGGGTGGAAAGTCGTTGGTGACCAACAGGTGGGTCACGCCGCGCCAGTCAGGTCGGAACGGCCCAACTGCTCGGCGGCCCAGGATGCGTGTTCTCGGATCATGGAGTCAGGATCAGCCAGCGCACGCCTGAGCGCGGCATCGACGCCAGGGGCGTCGCCGTCACCGGTATTGCCCAATGCGACCAACGCATTGCGACGGAGGAACCGAGGATCCCGCTGGGCGATGTACCACCGCCCGTGGCGTTCGAGGAGATCGTCGTCCGACGCGGCCAGCATGGCCAAGAGGTCGACCGCCGGTTCGGCGCCGTCATCGGCGGGCCCGGGCGGGAAGCGACGATCTGCCAACCGGTTGATCGGGCACACCTGCTGGCACTCGTCGCAGCCATAGATCCGATCACCCAGGGCGCTGCGCCACGCCATGGGGAAGGAGCCGGGTGCTTGGACCAGCCAGGCCAGACATCGGCGGGCATCGACCACGCCCGGTGCCACGATCGCTCCGGTCGGGCAGGCCGACATGCACCGTGTGCACGACCCACAGCCCTGACCGTGCTCCCCCGGCACTTCGACGGACGGAGGGAGGGGCGCATCGGTGACCACCGTCCCGAGCACGTACCACGAGCCCAGGCCGTTGAGCAGTAGGAGCGAGTTCTTTCCGTACCAGCCGAGACCGGCCCGGTGGGCCGCCGCCCGATCGACCAAGGCATTGTCATCGCAGACCACCCGCGCCGCCCACCCGTCGGCTCGGAGGCGATCGGCCAGCTGGCCCAGCGCCGCCCGGAGCGAGGCGTAGTGATCCTGCCAGGAATACCGGGCCACCCGACCCACCGGGCGCTCGCTGCCGTGGAGCTCGCCCCGGCGAGAGCCAGCCGTACCTCGACCTCCGGGGTCATTTCGATCTTCGGGGTCGTCTCGATGGTCAGGCCCAGCTCGACCCTCGGGGTCCGCCCGGCGATAGCCCCAGGCACCGACGACCAGGGCGCGGGCCCCGGGCAGGATCCGATGGGGATCGGTGGATCGATCGGGGTTTCGATAGGTGAACTGCATGCCCCCGTGCAGGCCGGCGGCCTTCCGGTCGACCAGGTTCTTCCTGGTCTCGGAGAACTCGTCGGGCCCGGCGATGCCCATCGCTGCCAACCCGGCCCGTTCACCTATGGCCTGCAGATCGGTGACCAGGGACTCCGGCACCGGGGCGGGCGGTGTCGGTTCTGGGTTTGGCGCGGGCACGCACCATGCTTGCACGAGCGGGCAAGAGCGCGGTTTACCCCACTTTGCGGGCGTGGCGGCTGCCCGGAACCAGGCCGGCCTGCTCCAGCAGGCGAACGGCCCGAGCCTCATCGGCATCGATCACCACCGCGTCGTCGCTCGACCGACCGACGATGAAGCTGACCACGCAGTCATCGCACACCGAGGTGTGCTGGTGGACGCAGTCGGCACAGTCGATGGTGAAGCCCTCGGCTGCGGGCGCACCGAGGGCGGGCGAGACAGGAGACACGGTGGGTGGGGCAACAGGCACAGCAGCGATGGGAAGGGTCGTTGCAGGCACGGGATGACCTCCTGGGGACGGGTCGCTCATCGGATCCTTCATGACCCGGCCATCGTGGCAGGGGGGTATGACAGCCATGATCGGATATGGTCCGCCCGATCCACTCCTCGCCGACTTCGACCGGATTCTGGAGACGGCAATCCCGCCGCCCTCCCGACCCGCACATAGCCCGTTACCTGGGAATTCGTCGATGGGCGGGAACTTTCTACACACGAACGGCCGACGGTGCCGAGCCCAGCGGCGTCAGGCAAACTGGTTGCCGATGGGACTCGATATCGCCCTGACCTGGCCCACCGGCCCAACCGAAGAGCTGTCGGTCCACATGCACCGGATCATCCACGCAGTGACCTCGCTGGGGGGCGCGGTCGGCTGGCTCGAGCCGCCGTCGCGTGAGGAGAGCGATGAATGGCTCCTCCCCGTGTTGGATGAGGTGGCCCGCGGTGACGCCGCCCTGTGTGTCGCCACCGTCGACTCGGTGCCGGCTGCGCTCGGTTGCTGGCGGCGCGACGCCGGCATCATCTTTGAGCACCGCGCCCAGATCTCCAAG
>JAUTXB010000249.1 GCA_030838245.1 Acidimicrobiaceae bacterium | reverse complement strand
GACCTGGCCCTCGGAATCGGCACGCTTCGGGCCTTGTCCCGATCGGACGACGAGGCCCGTCCCTGGGTGGCGCTGGCCGGCGTCTCCGACGCGGTCGACGCGCTAGCCACGGTGGTGGCGTTCGCCTGGCTGCCGCGCCGGACCCGATGGGTCGTGCTGGGCGCCTCCCTCGGTGGGGCCATTGCCTCGATCCGAGCGGCCACCGAGCTCGACGATCCCGTCGCAGCCACATAGCTGCGGGCGCCTCCGGAGGCCCTCAGGTGCGTTGGTAGGCTCACCAACGCCCATGGTCGATGAAGTGGAACATCCGGAAACGTCCCCCGAGAACGGCCCGGACGACGAGACCGGGCCCGCCTACGAACCCGTCGGGCGGATGTCCCTCAAGTCACCGGCCGTCATCGTGGTGGCCATCGCCTTGGTGATCCTCATCGGCGGCATCACCGCGGAGGCCCTGACCACCGGGGGCTCGCCCAGCCCGACCGTCCAGTCGGTGAAGCTGGTCGACGGGTCAGTGGTCCACCTCGAGCAGGGGAACCAGGCCCTGAGACCCATCGAGGCCAGCGGCACTCCGCCCTCGGACATCCTCGCCGCCCTGGCCGTGCCCACCGGCACGAAGACCACGGGTTCGGTCAACACCGACCAGAACACCACCCAGTACGACCGCACCGTCGACTTCAGCTCGACCATGACCGCCGACCGGGTCCAGAACTTCTATCAGGTCGTGCTCAATCGCCTGGGTTGGAAGGTCATCTCCAGCGGTCCCGACTCCTACCAGGCCGGCAGCAACGAGGTCCTGGCCAAGAAAGGCAGCACCGACGGGTACTACTGGGAGGTGGGCGTGGTGGTGTCGCCGACGACCGGCGCCGGCGTGACCCCGTTCACCCTCCGACTGTTCGAGGTGCCCGACCCCACCTGACCGAAGAGGCGGCCGAGGAGCGGGATCGGGTGAGCGCCGGGCGGGTCCGGGGCCAGGTCGACCGGCGTGGCTGCTCGGCGGAGGACGTAGGCCCACACGAACAAGTTCGCCGGGTAGAGCAGGTATCCCACCCGGGTGGCCGGGGCCAACAAGAGAGCGATCAACATGACCCATCCGGTCAGCAGCGATACGTCGGCAGCGGTCTTGGGCGGTCTGACCTTGAGCCGCCAGAGCAACAGGGCGGCACCGACGATGATCACCGCCACCACATAGGGCTTGTGGACTCCGGGGACGGCGCTGACCAATAGATGGCCGGGAAGCGGACTGGCGGCCGGCGAGGCGACGCCGGCCAGTCCCAGGGGGAAACGGATGACGTTGTCCACGAAGGCCGACGGGTTGGAGAGGGCAAAGGGCGCCACCACCGGGCCGGCGATGGCCACGAAGCCGATCACGTAGCGGCCGACAGCCCGGCTGCGATAGAGGTCCCGGGCGGCCCACAGGGCCAGAAAGGCCAGGGGCCAGGCGGTGAACTTCAATGAGGAAGCCGCCCCCAGGGCCAGGCCGGCGAGGAGGGGTCTTCGGCGCTGGAGGGCGACCAGCCCGAGCAGCATCAGTGCGATGACCGGCATGTCGTCGCCCCCGGTGGCCAGGGGGAGGGCCGCAGTGGGCAAGACGGCGAACACCTGGAGGGCACGGGCCCTGACGTCTTTCCTGGCTCGGAGACGACTCAGGGCGAAGCCGCCGACCAGGACGGTGAAGACCAGGAATTGAAGCCGGGCGTCGGCCAGTCGGGCCTCGACCTTGCTCCCGCTCGAGAACCCGAAGATGACCATGCCGGGCAGATAGGGGTAGTACAGCTCGTAGACGGGCACCGCCTGTTGGTGGATGAGGATGTGCCCGTTCCGGTCGATCACCCGGTAGGGGTCATGGCCGTTGACCGCGGCTACACCGGCCTGCTCCACCACGATCACCTCGGGCTGCACATGGTCGGCGGCGTGACCCTCCGAACGCCAGATGACCTCCATCGTCAACGGGACGACGGTGGCGCCGGCGAAGACCACAACACAGGCACTGATGCGAGCGACGCGATACCGCCGGGCGGTGGTGGCCGACTCGTCCCGGTGGGAGCCGCGGCGCCAGGCCACCGCGGCCATGAACCCCCCTCCGGCCAAGTACGGGCCGAAGGCCATCAATCCCCACTGCCGGTAGAGGGGGATGCCGGCCCACGTGGCCGTGAGCACAGCGAACAGGCCGGAGATCCCGTAGAGGGCGGCGTCGCGCCATTCCGGCGACCAGCGTCGGACCGGATCGAGCAACCGGCCGAGGCTGCGAGCGGTTGCACCGGTCCACCAGCGGTGACCCGGTGGCTTGACGGCCATGCGATCCGAGTCGGTCGGCACGGCCGATGGTACACCCGGTCCCTCCGCGCCCCCCGGCACGGCGACGGGGGCAACGTCTCCGACCAGCCGCCCCTCTCTCATGAGGCGAGCACGAAGCCGTCGCGGTCCTGGGGTGGCTCGAACCCGAGGATGGCGGCGTAGAACCCGAGCTCGGCGGCGACCGCAGCGCGTAGGGTCTCGGCCCGGCGGAACCCGTGGGACTCGCCGGCAAAGGCCCGGTACCGGCAGTCGACGCCGTGTTCCCGGAGGGTCTCGGCAAACCGCTCCGCCTGGTCGGCGGGGACGACCGGGTCGTCGAGGCCCTGGAGGAGCAGGACCGAGCCGGTGACCTGATCGGCATGGTGGATCGGCGAGCGCTGGCGATAGGTCGCCTGCGCCTCGGGCAACCGCCCCACCAAGGAGTCGACGTACCTCGACTCGAAGTCGTGGGTCTCGGCGGCCAGCGCCTCGAGATCGGTGACGCCGTACCAGGCTGCGGCGCCGGCGAACCGATCGGAGCGCACGAGGGCGCCGAGCGCGGTGAGTCCCCCGGCGCTGGAGCCGCGGATGACCATCCGGTCGCCGTCCACCCGGCCTGCATCGGCCAGGGACACGGCGGCGGTCACGCAGTCGTCGATGTCGGCGAGCCCCCACAGCCCGCCCAACCGCTGTCGGTAGGCGCGCCCGTACCCCACACTTCCCCGGTAGTTGACGGCGAGGACGGCCAGACCCCGGCTGGTGAAGTACTGGACCAGCGGATCGAACCCGGGATCGGCGGCCGCCGTAGGACCGCCGTGGCACATGACCACCACCGGGGGGGCCTGGTCGGGCGGCGTCCGGAACTGGGAGCTGGTGGGGGCATAGAAGAGGCTGTGCACGGGCCCGTCGGGACTTCGAGCCTCCACGGGCTCGGCCACGGCGATGTCCCCCGGCGCCACCGACAGGGCCGGGCTCGCGCTCACCAGCCGTGGCGCCTCCCAGACCCGGGCCTGGCCGTCTTGGTGGGGTGCCGGGTTGGCGTCGCGGGCCGCCGGGTACACGGCATAGACCGAAGGACCGACAGTGGTAGTGGCACCGAGCACCATCACCGCGCCCTCCGCCGTGGCCGACACACCGGAGATGGCGACGCACGGTTGGGCCACGACCTCGAGCCCGTCGTCGAGAGACCCGAATGGCGGCGGGATCCGCACCAGCTGATCGAACCCGTCCGCGTGCATCCGGCAGGCCAACGACCCATCAGGCAGCTCGGCCATGGTGGACTGCCCGAGCACCCAGTCCGGGTCGTGGAACTCGGCCTGGACGGACACCAGGACCGAGGCGCCCGTCCCGAGTGCGCTCTCCTCGCCGAGCGGGACCGCCACGCGGTAGGGCTGCCACCATCCGGCCTCGTCGGACACGTAAAGGAGAGTCCCGTCCCGGCACCAGGTCGGTTGCCCGATCGACACGTCGGTGCCACCGGCCACTCGTCGAGCCTCGGTGACCCGGGGCCCCCCGTCGTCATCGAGCCACCGCCCCACCCACAGCTCGCAGCCGTCCCAGGGCATCTGAGGGTGGTCCCAGGTCAACCAGGCCAACTGGGAGCCGTCCGGCGACGGCCGGGGAGCGGCATAGAAGTCCCGCCCGTCGAGCACGGACACGGCAACGAGCGACCCCTGGGCGTCGACGGCCACGATCCCGTGGGCCACGCCATCGGAGCTGTGACGCTCCTCGACGCAGATGAACCATCCCCCGTCGGCGGACAGCCGACCATCGGCATAGCGAAACGATCGGTCGCCCGTCGATGCGGCCGTCAGGACTATCGGAGCGGTCGGGGGGGCGGTGTCTGTCGCCGAGTCGACCTCCCAGCGGTAGAGACCCTGGTCCGCTTGGTCGACGAAGAACAGTATCCCGTCGTTCACGGTGGCCGCCCCTCCCCCGTACTCGTGGACCCGCGAGCGGATACTGCGACCGACAGGCGAGACATCGGTCGGGCCCTCGGTGGCTCCGGCCCGGACCAGGACCTGGCGCCCGCCCTCGTCGGGGCGGCTCTCGAGCCAGTAGGCCCACCGGCCATCGACTTGGAGTCCGCTCCGGGACACCTTGGCCGCGGCCACCGCTGCGGCCGAGAACGGCGACGGCCACGATCCACTCGATGCGGCGGTCTTGGGCGGACCGGATCCGGACACATCGGGCCGGGACTTGGTCACGGGCGAACGATCACTGGCCGTGTCTTTGTCCTCGCCTCCCACAGTGCCGGTACCGTACCGTCTTCGGGCCGAGGTCTCCATGACCCTCGCCCTCCCGGCGAGCCGGCCCTGGCTACGGTGAGAAGTCCTCGGGGCGGATGGTGTCGAGAAAGTTCCGGAACTCCCCCACGACTTCCTCAGGGTTCTCCGGCTCACCATCCTCGTCGTACTCCGCCGCCTCGTCGTCCTCGTCCTCTTCCTCGGCCGGCAACATGATGCCCTCGGCGTCCATGAGGTCGTCAGCCACGTAGAGAGGTGTCCCCGTCCGGACGGCCACGGCCACGGCATCGGAAGGCCGGGCCGAGACCGGAACCTCGGTGCCCCCGTGGCGCAACACGATCTCGGCGTAGTACGTGGACGTGCGCAGCTCGGTTATGACGACACGCACCACGTCGGACCCCAGCGCGTCGAGGATGTCCCGGATGAGGTCGTGGGTCATCGGTCGTGGTGTGTCCATGCCCTGCAGCGCGAATGCGATCGCCGTCGCCTCTGGGGCACCGATGAAGATGGGCAGCGTCCGGCCCAGCACCTCGGACTCCTGCAGAAGCAGAACGGGCGTGTTCGACTGTAGGTCCACTCGCACCGCGCGAAGCCGGACTTCGACCATGCGTTGCAACTTACTCGCCGAACGCGATTTCCGCGGTCAGCAGCGGCGTACCCAGCCCACCCGACGAAGGTTCGAGGGCGTCACCCGATTCCACGCCGGCGGGCCGGAAGGGACCAGGTGGGGTCACCCGCCCAGCAGGTCGCGGATCGCACCCCGCAACAAGGCGCTCCGAAGGCCCTGCCCCAACTGGGTGAGCTCGTCCGCTGTGCGTCCGGCCCGCTGGCGAGCCTCAGGATTTCGCTGCCTGACCAGGGGCAACACGATCTGCTCGATGAAACCCGCCTCCCGGTCGGCCGTGTTCTTATACAAACGGAGGTGGCGGGGCTCCACACCGTAGCGAGCAAATCCGGCAGCCAGATTGGCGATGGCCAGACAGTCCTCGTCGAAGTACTCGACCCCACCGACCTGGGTGGCGGCGAGCAGCCCGTACTCGCGGAGCTGCTCGAGGACCTCTTCGCTCAGACCGCTGGCCGTGGCCAGCTCGGCCATGGTCAGGCTGGCGCCGGTCAGGTCCACCGGACGCCCTTCGGGCGCCGCGGCCGGGCGGTTCGATGGCGGCGAAGCGCCCCCGCCCGAATTGGTTGTCGGCGGCTCCGAGGGTCCTTCCGGAACAGGCTCGGGTGGCGCCGCGGCCGTCTGGGGCGGATCCGGGGTCTCCCCCGACGGGCCTGCCCTGCGACTCGAGCGGCTCGACCGGGTCGACGCCGACGAACGGGCCGGGCCGTCCGGTGGACCTCCACCGGGTGACGTCGACCGAGCCGAGCCCGACGGCGGGGGTTCGGATGGGTCCTCGATGCCGGGAAGGCCCCGACCCTCGTTGGCGGTGGCAGGACTCTCGGAGGCAGGCCGGCCCGGTGCCCGTCTCGACGCAGCCTGACCGACCAGCACCGGGTCGGCCTGCCGGCGGCGGCCCGTCTCGGCCGATTCCGCCCTGTCCGGTGCCGCTGGCCCGTCGGCCCCGGCCACCTGGTCAGGTCCGGCCTGGTCAGCCGCGACATGGGCCGGGTAGCCACGGGCCGGGTCGGCACCGTGCACCCGGGCATCGATGGCCTCTCTCGATACACCGGCCGCCGGCGTAGGCGCCCCGGCTTCTTCGACCGATACTTCGACCTCGTTCCCGTTCGAGCCGCTCGACCCGATCGCCCCTTCGGTTCGGTCGGCTCCTTCGGACCCGTCATCGAGGCGGTCCTTGATCACCTTCAGAGGCAGGAAGTGCTCCCGCTGCTGGCGAAGCACCCAGCGCAGGCGCTCGACGTCGTGTTCGTAGAACTTCCGGTACCCCGAGGGCGTCCGCTCCGGGTTGACCAACCCCTGGCTCTCGAGAAAGCGGATCTTGGAGATGGTGATGTCGGGGAATTCCTGGCGGAGCAGGGTCAGCACATCCCCGATGGACAGGTACGAGCGTGCGCTCACCTTCCCCACCCCTCAGCTGGTACTCCGACTGCTCCGGTGCTCATTCGCCCGTGGCCAGCAAGTACAGCAGCTTGAACTTGCCGATCTGGACTTCGTCGCCGCTGGCCAGCTTGGCCTCGTCGATCCGCTCCCGATTGACGTACGTCCCGTTCAACGACCCTACGTCCCGCACCGTAGTCCCTTCCTCGCCTGTGGTGAACTCGGCATGACGCCGGGACACCGTGATGTCGTCGAGAAAGATATCGCTTTCTGGATGGCGACCGGCTTTCGTGAGTTCTGACTCCAGCACATAGCGGCTGCCGGTGTTCGGTCCCCTCTTGACGACCAGCATGCCGACGCCCCGAGGCAGTTCGAGCAGCGTGACGGCGGCGTCGTCGTCGGTCAGGTCGGTAAGCTCCTCGACAGGCTGGATGGTGACCGTGGTATCCGACGTGGCCGCGACCAGCACCGAACCACACGACGAGCAGAAATTCACCCCCATCGGATTCCGATGGCCGCAGTTGTGGCAGAACACATCGTCCACGGTAGTCGCTTCGACCCTCCCGGTCTTTCCCGGCCTGGGCCGGGAGCTGCACCTCAGTCGGTGGTCAAGGCCCGGTACGCCCCGGCATCCAAGAGGCCATCGACCGTGCTCGCGTCGGCAGGCACGATCTCGCAGATCCACCCCTCGCCGTAGGGATCCTCGTTCAGGCGCTCCGGTGCACCCGTCAATTCCTCGTTCACGGTCACGATCTCACCGGCGATCGGCGCATAGACCTCCGACACCGACTTGGTCGACTCGACCTCGCCCAGGGTCCCTCCCGCTTCCACCGACGTACCCACGGCCGGCAGGTCCACGAACACGACGTCGCCCAGCGCGTCCTGCGCGTAGTCGGTGATGCCGATCCTGACGCGCTCGCCTGCGGATCGGACCCACTCGTGGTCGGAGGAATAGCGAAGTTCGTCGGGCACGTTCATGCTTGCGGACCCTACCCGAACCGTCCACGCACTGCCGCCAGCCGGGCACTGCCGCCGGTCATGCCGCCTTCGTCACCGATGCGCAGACCCCGAGCGATCAGCGAAGGAGCTGGCGGATCCGCACGGCGTACTCCTGGGCCCTGGATCCCGCTTCCGCCTCGCTCGGTCCTTCGGCCCAGACGTGGGTCACGGGCTCCTCGGGGTCGGGCAAGATCAGCGCCCACCCGTCATCTTCGAGCACCTT
>JAUTXB010000234.1 GCA_030838245.1 Acidimicrobiaceae bacterium | reverse complement strand
GATGCGCGGCCTGTTCAAGTCCCCGTCGACCAAGGCGATGATGGCCAGGATCTCGGCCGCCGGGGCCGCCTGACCAGGGTCGCTGAGGGCGGCGGCCAGATCGTCAGGAGTCGAAGGCTTGAGCCCGTCGATCGTCGGAGGGTCGCAGCCCAGCCCGAGCACGGCCAGCGAGATGATGGCGCCGACTGCGCCGCTCGAAAGTGGAGTAGTTCCGCCGCCGGTGGCGACAGCTCGTGCAGCACCGAGTAGAACGGAGGCCGGGTTGTCTTTTAGTGAGAGCAGCACGGCACCATTCCAGTACGTAAGGGCAGGACCGTTGTGCGGCGTTGGTGAGGAGGAGATGACAGTGGCAGTTCGCGATGAAACAGCTGCATCGCCAGCGGATCGTCAGCAGAGATCCCTGGCCCCGGGACCATCACCGCTCGGGGCCGGCACCGCCGAAGCGGCCGGAAGCCCAGGAAGCCCGGGAAGCCCCCCCGGCACCCCGGGCGGTGCTCCGAGCACAGTGGCCGAGCTGCTGGCCCCGCTGATCCGATCGCTGCTCCGCGGCTCGGTCCCGGTCCGGTTCGAATTCTGGGACGGCAGCGCCATCGGCCCTGAGGGCGGCGAGTACGGCGTGGACGGCGTTGACGGCGTTGACGGCGTTGACACGGTGTATGTCCGCACCGTCGATGCTCTCCGGCGGGTGATGTGGGCACCAGGCGACCTCGGGCTGGGTCGCGCCTATGTGTCGGGCGAGATCGAGATCAGCGGCGATCTGTTCGCCACACTGCGGGCCCTGCACCGGTCCGCCGGTCCGCGCCAGACGGGAATAGGGATGGCCGCGTTGACCACGCTGCCTGCCGCCCTTGACGCGGCCCGCAAGCTGGGCGCAATTGGACGCCCCTTGCCCAACCCGCCCGAGGAGGCCAAGCCGGCGGGGAGGCGTCACACCCCGGCCCGGGACGCGGCGGCGATCAGTCATCACTACGACGTGAGCAACGACTTCTATCGGCTGGTCCTGGGACCGTCGATGACGTATTCGTGCGCGCGCTTCATCGAAGAGGGCATGGATCTTCAGGCCGCGCAGGAGGCCAAGCACGAGTTGATCTGCCGCAAGCTCGGCCTGGACGCCGCGAGCGGCAAGTTCGGCCTGGACGACACGAGCGGCAAGGTCGGCCAGAACGACACGAGCGGCAAGGTCGGCCAGAACGACACGAGAGTCCGCCTACTCGATGTCGGCTGTGGCTGGGGATCCATGGCCATCCATGCCGCCACCCACTTCGACGCCAGGGTGGTCGGCATCACCTTGAGTCGGGAGCAGGCCGACCTGGCCCGTCGGCGGGTCGATGAGGCTGGGGTGGGCGACAAGGTGGAGATCCGCATCCAGGACTACCGGGACCTGGCCGGCGAGCGGTTCGACGTAATCTCCTCGGTGGGCATGTTCGAGCACGTGGGCGTGGCCAAGATGGGGCAGTACTTCGAGACCCTGCGCAGCCTGCTGTCGCCGTATGGGCGATTGCTCAATCACGCCATCTCGAGCGCCGGCGGTTCCAAGATCGGACGGAACACCTTCATGGGCCGGTACGTGTTTCCCGATGGCGAGCTGCTCGATGTGGGCACCGTCGTCCTGGCCATGCAGCGCGCCGGTTTCGAGGTGCGCGATGTCGAGTCATTGCGCGAGCACTACTCCCAGACCCTTCACGCCTGGGTGGCGAACCTGGAGGAGCACTGGGACGAAGCCGTAGGTCAGGTGGGCCTGGCTCGGGCCCGGGTATGGCGCCTCTACATGGCCGCCTCGGCCAACGGGTTCGATGATGGCGGCTTGGGGATCCATCAGGTGCTGGGAGTGGTGCCGGACCCCGATGGCCGCAGCTGCATGCCTCGCACTCGAGTCGGGTGGCGCTGATCCGCGCCCGCCGCCCCGTCGCCCCCGGTGCGCGAGCTGCACCCGAGCTGCCAGCCCCGCACGCAGCGGCGACGGACCGGCAGTCTCCAAGCCGCAATACCCGTGACCATCACCGGCGCTGATCCGGCCGCATTGGCGCTAGAAGAGGTCGCACCCAACCCGACCTCCACCCGCCGGATCGGCGTCAGGCAGCTGGGCCTGGCCGGCTGGAGGCGCGCCGTCTGGCACGCCCTGCGCAGGTCGGCGCAGGACCGGATCACCACCAGCGCGGGAAGCCTCGCCTTCCATTGGTTCCTGGCCATCTTCCCCGCCGCGGTCGCCCTGATCGGTCTGGCCGGAGTGGTGGGATTGTCACCCTCGCAGCTGCGAAGCGTGATCCACGGCGCCAGGGTGATCCTGCCCGTCCAGATGTCGAACCTCCTCGACCAGGCCCTCCGCAACCCGCTCGGGCATCAGGCCAGCGTGGCGGCACTCATCGTCGGTTCGGCGGTGGCGCTGTGGAGCTCGGTCGAGGCCATGGCCGCGCTGCAGGTGGGACTGGACATGGCCCGGGAGGTGGGCGTGCACCGAGGCTTCGTCGGGCGACGGCTGAACGCGATCCCCATGCTGGCCGCGGTCGTCGTGTTCGGGGTCCCCGCCTCCGTGCTGCTCGTCCTGGGGGATCCCATCCGGTCCCTCCTGCCCGCATCGGTTCCTCTGGCCCGCCCCGGCTTCGACCTGGCCTGGAGCCTCGTGCACTGGGTCGGTGCCCTGGTCCTGGTGGTGCTCTTGGTGTCCACCCTGTTCGTGTTGAGCGGCACCCGATCGCAGCGACGGTGGGAGTGGATCAGCCCCGGGAGCATCGTGGCCACAGCCGGGTGGCTGGTGGCCTCGGCTGCCTTCGCCTTCTACCTCGACCATTTCGGTCGCGAGTCGGTGACCTTCGGGGCCTTCGCCGGTGTGGCCGTGTTGCTGTTGTGGTTGTTCCTCACGGCCAACGCGCTGCTCTTCGGCGCCGAGCTGAACCGGCAGCTCGAGCACGAAGCCGATTCGTACGACCTCGTACGCGGGGGATCCGGAGCGAGGGAGCTAGGCGTCTCGCCGGGACATCATCCAGCCACCCACGAAGAGCGCGGCGGCGGCGTACCCGAGTAAGACGGCGAACCCCACCCACGGGGTGAACATGGGGGCGTCCGATCGGAAGCCGGAGTGCACGGTCATCATGACCACCCCGATGTTGGCTGGAAGGTAGCGGGCGATGACGTTGTTGATCGACGAAGGGAGGGCCTGGCTGATGAGGGGCAGGATGAGCAGCACGGTGGCGAAGGCGGTGATCGCTCCGGCCGTGTGGCGGATGATGGTGGCCAGCCCCAGAGCGAACAGGCCGAGGACGGCGATGTAGAGACCACCGCCGATCACGGCGCGGAGCACGCCGGCCTGGCCGAGCGTGGCCTGCGGTGCCGAGCCGGACAGGAAGCCCTGGCCGATGTAGAAGGACAAAAAGGAGATGATCTCGCCGATCACCAGGGCCAGGGCGGTGAACACGGCGGCCTTGGCGGCCAGGATCATCGGCCGCTTGGGGACGGCGGAAAGTGTGGCTCGGATGGTCCCGGTGCCGTACTCGGAGCTCATGACGATGACGCCCAGCACGCCGATGCACAGCTGGCCGAACAGGAGTCCGGTCAAGCTGAGGCTGGTCGGGTCGAACAGGATCCGGTCCTTCAGTGAGGCGTGGGACCACCGACTGGCCTCGGTCGCCGTGGCCAGGATGCCGATGCCGATGCTCAGAACGAACATGACGACCAGGCTCCACGTGGTGGAGCGCACGCTGCGCATCTTGGTCCACTCGCTGCGCAGAACGCCTCGCCAGTGGAAGTGGCCACCGAGGGCCGGTCGGGTCACCGGCGCGATCGTGGTCGGCGCCGTTGGGGTGATCACGGTCATCGGTCGTTCACTTTCCCGCCGGGATGAGCCGGCTGCTGTCCCCGGAGGTCCCAGAGGTACCCGAGGTGTCCGAGGTCGATTCAGAGGTGGGTCCCGAGGCTCGGGACGTCGGCTCGCCGGCCCCGTACTCCACGCTGTCGTGGGTCAGCTCCATGAAGGCCTCCTCCAAGGATGCCGACTGGGGCGAGAGCTCTTCGAGGACGACGCCATAGGCACTGGCTACCGCGCCGATCTCCGCTGCCGGTACCCCGGTCACGGCCAGGCCGCCGTCCTCTTCGGAGACCACGGTGGCCCCGGTGGACTCGAGCTCCCGGGTGAGGACTTCGCACTGGCGGGTGCGGACCCGCACGAACTGGCGGGAGCTCTGGGCGATGAAGTCGGACACGGCCATCTCGGCGATGAGCCGGCCGCGACCGATGACGACCAGATGCTCGGCGGTCAGAGCCATCTCGCTCATGAGGTGGCTCGATACGAACACCGTCCTGCCTTCGGCAGCTAGGGACTTCAAGAGGTTCCTGACCCACCGGATGCCTTCGGGGTCGAGCCCATTGGTGGGCTCGTCGAACAGGAGGACCCCCGGATCGCCGAGCAGTGCACCGGCGATCCCCAGGCGCTGTCCCATGCCCAGGGAGAACTTCCCGGCACGCTTCTTGGCCACGCTGGGCAGGCCGACGATATCGAGCACCTCGCGTACCCGGGCCTTGCTGATCCCGTTGGTCTGGGCCAAGGCCCACAGATGGTTGAAGGCGGAGCGCCCCGGATGGATGGCCTTGGCCTCCAAGAGGGCACCGACTTCCCGCAGCGGCCAGGCCAGATCGTGGTAGCTGGCGCCGTTGACCCTGGTCTCGCCAGCGTTGGGCTTGTCCAAGCCCATGATCATGCGCATGGTGGTCGACTTGCCCGACCCGTTCGGGCCTAGGAACCCGGTGACCTGACCGGCACGGACCTCAAAGGACAGATCGTCCACGGCCACGGTGTCCCCGTACCGCTTCGTCAGTCCTGTTGCCTCTATCACGTGAGCTCCTGTTTAACTCGAGGTGCGGCTTTTTTGTTGCTTCCGGACCGACTGCCGACTTCGGACCGACTGTGCCCGGCTTCCGGGCCGACTGCGACCGGCCGCGATGGGCTGGTGACTGGCTGCGACGGGCTGGTGCCGGGGCAGGTCAAACCCCAGGCCGAAAGCCCTTCGTCGATGCTGACGGAACGACGCTGCCGCGTCATCCGCCCTCGGGACCATTGCTGGCCCTACCCAGGGAGTACGAAACGTCCGATTGCGGCGCATCGCCGTACACCCAGGGTTGTACGTGTGCTTACGACGATACGCCGAAGGGCCCAGAAATGGACAGCGGAGAAACGATGATTTAGGCCCTTCTTATGGGGGAATTCTCAGGCCCAGCTCAGTTCCGCTCAGTTCCGCTCAGTTCAGTTCGGCTCAGCTCGGTTCAGCTCGGTTCGGCTCGGCTCGGCTCAGTTCGGCTCAGTTCGGCTCAGTTCGGCTCGACCCGTCGACGAACGGGGTCACCATGGTCCGCCCCTCGAGGTTGACGCGAGAGCGCCCCGGTCGGGCCAGCAACAAGGCTGATTGCCGGCGAACTGGAAGCGATCTCCGGCGGCACAAGACG
>JAUTXB010000058.1 GCA_030838245.1 Acidimicrobiaceae bacterium | reverse complement strand
GACGGCGGGAGCGGGCCAAGCAGGCCGCCGTGGACGGTACCGTGCTGGCCTTCCCGTTCGTTGTCTGCTTCATTGGCTGGACACTGGCCAGCTGGATCACCACCGGGATGGCCTTTGCGCAGTTCTCGTCTCAGTACGGGAACTCGTCGCAGATCTCCAACGGCTCTTCGGGGGTGGCCGCGTTTCAGCGGCTGGCCGGCGGTCCGATCACCATCGTGGTGCGCGACATCTTGTACCTGGAGCCGTTGCTGCCCGTGGTCGTCATCGTGGTCCTCGTGCTCGCTGTGCGACGAACCGAGCTCGACAGCCTGGTGCCGATCGGCGTCTTCGGGGGCGTGCTCGTCTTCGAGGCCTACGCCCAGTTCTCGGGCCAGACCTTCGCCTGGTTCCGGTTCTTCGTGATGGCGGTGCCGTTGATGGTCGTCTTGGCCACGCTCTTGTGGCCGTACCGGGGTGAACCTGACTCCGGCCGGCCGGGGGCGCGGCCCTCGGGCGCCCTCGGCCGACGGCTTCGGGCCTTCGAGCTGAGGCCCACGGTTGCCCGACTGTCGCGGCGGCTCACGCCGATTGCCGCCTCTCCGAGGTTGCGGATCGTCCTCGGGGGCTGTGTTGTAGCCGCCTTCGTCCTGTCGTCGATCCCGGTCACGTGGGCGGGCATGATGAACCCGTTGGTGGGCACGCAGAGCGAGCAAACGGGGCTGCGTGCCGTGGTCGACTCGAGCCATCACACTGCACCACTTTCCCCCCTGCGCAACAACGCCTATGTGGCCAACTATCTCGACCGGCTCGGCCTGCCCGACGGTTCTGTCCTCATGGATACCTTCATCGGTTGGGACGTCTGGTTGCAGTCACAGCACCGGAAGCAGTTCGTGATCACCAGTGACTACGACTTCGCCGCGTTCCTCAACGCTCCGTTCGAGAGCGGGGTCCGCTACATCCTGGTCTCCGATCCCGGGCAAGACGGAAGGGCGGACGCGATCAACCAGCGCTATCCGACGCTGTACCGTGACGGGGCCGGGATCGCCTCCCTGGTCATGACGGTTCCGTCAACCGGGGACGACCAGACCTGGCGTCTCTACCGGGTCAACCCTCTATGAGGGAGGCGGTGACCGGAGGTCGGCCTGGATGGAGTGGCCCAGGTTCGTTCCCGGACGTTCCCTGCCATCACCGTGAGGCTGATCACGTATCCGGCAATCACTGTCGAGATCAGTATTCCCAACACCATGGACCACGGCATCGTCACATTCACCCCTGACCAGCATGTCCGAGACCTACCCCACGGATAGGAGTTCGGCTGCCCCAGGCATCATACGGCCGTTTCCGGGTCACGGCCGCATACGGCCCGAAAGGACCACCTTCGAGGGCACCATCATGGGAACGGCCACGCTGTCAGGCGAGACTTCGTCGACATCCAGGGAATTCCGGCTCGTCACCGCTTGGCGGGAGCCTCCAAAGCGGTAGCTTGCACGGTCCCAGTTAGACAATCGGGGGGGAACCTACATCGACCCGGAGATGGCGTCCTTGTCTTGAGTGTGAAGCAGTTCATGCCAATCCTCAATCGAGGTCTGGGGAGCCGCACCAGTGCCGTCCCATTGAAGCGCGGTAGCGCCAACGTGGCCAGCACCCGCCTCGAAAACGGTGATCGCCCAACGGGGCGGAAGCATGACCTCGAGAGCGTCGAGCGCATGGGGAGCGAGCTTGACGTGGGCTCGGTCACCCACCAACTGCACGTGTACATCGGTGGGGTCGGTGAGGAATCCCGTGCCCAGCGCCTTCAGTACGGCCTCCTTGACCACCCAGTGACGAAAGAAGGCCAGCACTCGGTCAGCCGGAGCCACGTCGCCAAGTGCGGTCTGCTCGGCGGGCAACATAACCACTCGCCCCAGATCAGCCACGTTTACCGTGGGATCCACTCGTTCGACATCGACACCCACAGACCGGTGGCGCCCTTCGAGGACCGCGATCAAACCCCGGGTGTGGGAAACGCTGTAGACGATGTCAGCCGCATCTGGGGGATGGGCGACGAATGGGCGACCGGTCTGCTCGCGGCCAAGAACCAGCTCATGGGCAGGAATACCAGCGCGCCGGGCAATGGCCGACCGGGCCAGCCACCGTGACGTGCGGATCAGCCGGCGATCGCCTTCTAGGCGCTTGCGCGCTTCGGCCGCCAGGTCATCGTCATGCAGTGATCCTTGGGTACGTGATTCGAGCGCCGCATCGACCTCGAGCGGGTCGGCCAGCCATAGGTGTTCTGTCACGGTACTCGCTTCGATGCCAGGTCGATCTGGGCCCGTAGTGGATGTTGGCGGCGGTAGATGGAGGACATGTCCCCGTCAGTTTGGCCTGTCTGCTGTCGGGCGCACCCGGCCGTGAGCAGCAGCACCACCCCATCACCATGACTCCGGTAGGACGCGATAAAGCGAACTCCAAACGAAAGTTCTCCGCCCCCGCGTACGTTCGCGCCTCCGGGCGGCGGCGCCCCTGCCGTGCCCCATCCCCGGTTGAGCGTCGGGCCCGACCTCGACCCGCTCAGGCGCCTTCGGCTGCCGTCCGGGCGCCTCCGGCGTCGGTCTCCTCGGGCGCCTCGGCCACGATGGCGTTGGCCCACCGGTAGTCGGGCTTGCCGCTGGGGGAGCGCACGATCGATTCGACCACGTGCAGCTGGCGGGGGACCTTGTAGCCGGCGATGGCCTTCCGGCAGTGCAGCTGGATGTCCTCCAGGCTGGGGTGGCGGTCGGCCCTCGGCTGGATGATGGCCGCCACCCGCTGGCCCCACCGCTCGTCGGGTGCGCCGACCACGATGGCGTCGAACACCTCGGGATGGGACCGGACCGCCGACTCGACCTCTTCGGGGTAGATCTTCTCCCCGCCCGAGTTGATGCTCACCGACCCCCGGCCCAACAGCGTGATGGCCCCGTCCGGCTCCACCGTGGCGAAGTCGCCCGGCATCACGTAGCGGGTGCCGTCGATGGTGATGAAGACCTCGGCCGTCTTCACCGGGTCGTTGTAGTAGCCGACAGGGATGTCACCGGTGCGGGCGATCTTGCCGGTCACCCCCGAACCCGGCTTCACCAGGTCGAGGTTCTCGTCGAGCACGACTGTCTCGCCGATGGCCCTGACCGTCGGCCCGCTCTTCATGGCGGTGTGGTCCTTGTCCAACATGACCATGCCGTTGCTGCCCGTCTCCGAGGAGCCGATGGCGTCGGTCATCACGATGTTGGGCAGGTGGGTGAAGAATTCGTCCTTCACCGGGGCCGAGAACAGCGCCGCCGTGGACACCACCGCGTACAGGGAGGAGAGGTCGTAGGAGGCGCCGGGATCATCGAGCGCCTCGACCAGCGGCTTGCCCATGGCGTCGCCGGTGATCATAACCGAGTTGGCCTTTTCCGCCTCGACCAGGCGCCACACCTCGTGGGGGTCGAACTTGGCGATCAGGACGATCCGGTTCCCCACGAAGCTCTGGCCCATCACCGACCACTGGCTGGCCCCGTGCATGAGCGGGGCGATGGGCAGCGAGGTCATCCCGTGACCGGCCAGGCCCTTTTCCACCAGCTGTTCCGGTCGTTCGATCCGGGTGTTGGTCATCGGGTCGATGCCACCGCCGAGCGCGTAGAAGACGTCCTCGTGGCGCCACACCACGCCCTTGGGCATGCCCGTGGTCCCACCCGTGTACAGGATGTAGTGATCGTCGCTCGAGCGGGGGGCAAAGTCCCGCTCCGGGCCGCCCGAGGACAGCGCGTCCTCATAGGCCACCGCGCTCCCGGTCGGGAAGGCCGCGTCGCTGCCGTCCTCGATGGTGATGATGTGGGCCAGGTCGGGCAGATCGTCGAGCACCCCGGCAACCTGGGGCCCGAACTCGCGTTGGTGGACCAGGGCCACCAGGTCGGCGTTGGTGAACAGGTAGCGGAGCTCGTCTTCGACGTAGCGGAAATTGATGTTGATCCAGACCGCCCGCAGCTTGAAGACGGCCCACGCCGTCTCCACCCACTCCACGCTGTTGAGGGAGTAGATGCCGACATGGTCGCCGGGGCCGACCCCGTTGGCCGCCAGGTGATGGGCCAACCGGTTGGCCCGTTGCTCCATCTCGGCGTAGGTCCGTCGCTTGCCTTCGGCTACCAGATATTCGCGGTCGGCGAAGGCGTCGACGGCGTTCTCGAACAGGTCGGCGAGGTTGAATGTCATCGACGGATCAGTAGAACACGTTTCGGTTTGTCGGGCAAGCAGTGTCGCGATCCGCCGGTTCTCAGGCTCGGTCCCCAGAACCGACGGCTTGTCAGTGGACTGATCGGCCTCCGATATGGTCGGCTAGCGACACCATGCGCCAGTCCGGGTCCGTCCAGTACAGCGCCGCGAGCCCCTTGCTCGCGGTCACCGTCCTTGGCGCCTACCGTCTCGGCCGCGTCCTGGGAATGGAAACGAGTCGACTGTGAATCTACCCGCCTCGGCTGTCCTCGCGCTGGTCGCCGCTGCCGCCTTTGCCGCGTCGGCAGTACTCCAACAACGGGCGGCTCGGACCGAGCCGTCGGCGGCCTCACTCCACTTCCGCCTGCTGATCGACCTGTTCCATCGGCCGATCTGGGTGGCGGGGGTCGGGTGCATGATCGTCGCGTACGTGGTCCAGGCCCTTGCCCTGTACCTGGGAAACGTCGCCTTCGTCGCCCCCCTGATCGCCATGGAGCTGGTCTTCGCCCTTCCCTTCGCCGTCGAGGCCGAGCAACGGCAACCGGAGTGGACCGAGTGGGTGGCGGCCGCCGCCGTTGTCGGGGGGGTCACCCTGTTCCTGGCCACGGGCAGGCCGACCGGTGGCACTCCGAATCCAGCCAACGGGACATGGGTGCTCTTGGGCGTTCCCTGTGCCGGGGTCATCTTCGCCTCGCTGGTGGCCGCCGCCGGCCCTCTCTCCCGCTATCGCGCCTCGGTGCTTGCCTTTGCTGCGGCAATATGTTTTGCCCTCCTGGCCCTGTTGACCAAGGCATTTACGTACCTCGTCAGCCAAGGCATCTCGGTGGCATTGCTCAGCTGGCAGACCTACGCCCTGGTCGGGATCGGGATCGTCGGTTTTCTCTTCTCGCAGAGCGCGTACCAGGCCGGGTCGCTCAAGAGCTCGCTGCCCGTCATCGACACGGTGGAGCCGACGGTGGCGGTGCTGCTCGGGGTGCTCGGCTTCAACGAGCACGTCCGGCTCGATGCCGTCGCCCTCTTCACCCAGGCCCTCGGAGGGTTCTTGGCCGTAGGCGGGGTGTTCGTGCTCGGGCGATCCGCACTGCTGGTACACGCCTATAGCGGGTCGGAATCTCCCCCGGGCGACAACGAGGTGCCCCGGTGCCCCGCCGACGGGACTGAGCCGCCGCGGTTCGAATTGGGCTCATAGCTCCAGTGGACGGATCGGGGAAGCCACCAGCGATGGATCCGAGCGCCAATCGACCCCCGGCACATCGACGTACAGCTCGATCTCGTTGCCATCAGGGTCGAGGATGTAGAGGCTGTGGGTAACGGTATGGTCACTGGCCCCGACCACCGGGACACCGTTCGCCTCGAGGGCCTGCAGGGCCTCGCGCAGTTCGTCGTCGCTGTCGCCGACCTTCAACCCGAAGTGGTACAAACCGACCCGGCGCCCGCCAGGAATAGGCAGCGCCTGCTCGCCGACCTCGATGAGCAGCAGCTCGTGGTGGGTCCGCCCCGAAGGTGCAGAAAAGGCAGCCATTCCCACGGGTGCACCATCGGGGGCGGCGACGATCTCGCGCCATCCGAGAACATCGCGGTAGAACGCGGCTGAGCGGCGCACATCGTGGACATAGAGCACCAGATGACCGAGCTCTTTGATTTCCATGGTTGGCTCCTTGGGGCGAAACGACACAGCCGTTGGTCCGGTAGAGCCAGCGTACGCGAGGGGGACCCCCGGCTGGCCCCAACCAATACCGAGCGGGAGCGCCCGATCGCCGTCGCCGACGTGACCTGTCCCTACACTGACTGCAAATCGTTGCAATTGGTTAGCATCGCGGGGAGGGGCATGTTGCTGGACCATCTTGGGCACTCAGGAGCCAGCAGTCACTGCGATCTCGGGATTCAGGTACCAGGCTGATGGTGTACGTCCTCGCTTTGGCCGCGGCGTTGGCCAATGCGCTGACGAGCATTCTCCAGCGCATGGGCGTGGAGGACGCCCCCCAGGAGGCCACACTCAAGCTGAGCCTGCTGACCCACGCCTTCCGGAGAGGGATCTGGCTGCTCGGGTTCGCCTTCATGGTGGCGTCATCGGGGATGCAGGCCGTCGCCCTCCACATCGGAGATCTCAGCCAGGTCCAGCCCATACTCACCGTCGAGCTGCCATTCCTCGTCCTCTTGCTGGCTACGTGGTTCCGGTTCCGCATCGGACCGAGGGAGTGGCTCAGCTGTCTGGCCGCGGCGGGCGGCCTGGCTGGCTTTTTGGTCTTTGCCAAGCCTGTCGGAGGCAATCTCATTCCCAGTGGGCGGGAATGGCTCGTCAGCGGTTCCGTGTGCGGGGGAGTCGTCGTGGTGGCAGTGCTGTTGGCGCTGCGCGGGCCCCGGTGGTGGCGGGCGGCCATGTTCGGGACGGCAGGCGCCGTCGGGTTCGCCTTCACGGCAACCCTGATCAAAACGGTGAGCAACTATGTGACCTCTGACTGGGTGACGATGTTCTCTCATTGGCAGACCTACGCGCTGGCCGCATGCGGGGTGGGATCGTTGTTCTTGGCCCAGAACGCCTTTCACGCCGGCCCCATCGCCGCCTCGCAGACGGCGCTGGTTCTGGTCGATCCTCTGGCCAGCTTGGCCCTCGGCATCGGGATCTTCGGGGACAACCTCCGGACCGTAGGCATCTACGGACCGCTCGAGGCGCTGGCCCTTCTCGTCATGTTCGTCGGTGCCGCATCGATCGCCCACTCACCGCTGGTGTCGGGGATGAAGGGAGACGACCAGCAGTACTCGGA
>JAUTXB010000171.1 GCA_030838245.1 Acidimicrobiaceae bacterium | reverse complement strand
CGCTCTTCGGCCTCGGACACCCGTTGGGTGATATCGCTGAGCTCCAACAGGTAGGGCTTACCCCGCAGGTTGAGCGAGAGCGGGCCCTTGGAGAAGGCGCAGAACCGGCACTTGAACGTGCATACGTTGGTGTAGTTGATGTTGCGGTTGGCCACGAAGGTGACCTCGTCGCCCACGATCTCCTGGCGGAGGGAGTCGGCCACCGCGGCCACGGCGCGCACCTCGGGCCCCCGGGCCGCGAACAAGGTGACGATCTCGTCCTCGCCCACCTCCTGGCCCAGGGCCACTCCGGCCAGCACATCGCCCACCGCACTGCCCGAGATGGCCGACGTCACCACCGGCGGGGCGGTGCGAGCAGCGCCGGGCACCGACAGGAGCTGCGGGGGCGGGATCTCGCCGCCCGAGCACCAGGGATGGTCTCGGCCCAGCCCCTCGGCGTCGGACGCGTCGAGTACCGGGAACCGCATGGGCTCGGACAGCCACCGCTCGGCGTCGATGGCGAATTCGGGATAGAGCGTCAGGCGGGGGGCGAGGGTGTGGCCGGCCGCCTCAGTCGCCGCCCGGAGGATCCCCAGCGCGGGCCAGGCCCGCTCGGGGTTGACGTGGTCGGCGGTCACCGGCGAGACGCCGCCCCAGTCGTCGATCCCCGAGTCGAGCAGGGGGCCGAGGTCGTCGGACAGGTTGGGGGGCGCCTGGAGATGGATGTCGGCCGGCAATACGAGCCGGGCGACGGCGATGGTCCAGAGGAACTCATCGGTGGGGCACGGGGGGGCGGCGTGCATGGACGTCCCCGGCTTGGGCAGGAAGTTCTGGACGATCACCTCTTGGACGTGACCATGCCGGGCGTGACTGGCGGCGATGGCGGCCAGGGTGGCCAGCCGGTCCTCCCGGCTCTCGCCGATCCCGACCAGGAGACCGGTAGTGAAGGGGATGGCGGCCACGCCCGCTGCTTCCAGGGTGGCCAGCCGGCGCTCGGGCGTCTTGTCCGGGGCCGAGCGGTGGGCGACCAGGTCCGGGTTGACGGACTCGATCATCATCCCCTGGCTGGCCGAGACCTCCCGCAGGGCGCTCAGCTCGGCGCCGTCGAGCGCGCCGGCGTTGGCGTGGGGCAGCAGACCGGTCTCTTCGACCACCAGCCGACACGCCTGGGTCAGGTAGTCCACCGTCGAGGTGTAGCCGTGCTCTGACAGCCAGGACCGGGCCGCCGGATACCGGTCCTCGGGTCCTTCGCCCAGTGTGAACAGGGCTTCGTGGCAACCGGCGTCGCGGCCGGCGCGGGCGATGGCCACGACGTCGTCGAGCGGGAGATAGGGGGACTCGAGCCGGGCCGGGGCCTTGGCAAAGGTGCAGTAGCCGCAGCGGTCCCGGCACAACATGGTGAGGGGGATGAACACCTTGGGCGAGAAGGTCACCCGGGAGCCGTGAGCGAGAGATCGCCGGCGCCTGGCTTCGGCCTGCAGATCGCCGAGGTCGGCGCCCAGAAGCTCAGCGGCTTCGAAGGTCGGTCGGGTCGCTGAGCTGGTCGTCTCGGGCATCGGCGCCACCTTATCGGAGGCACCCCACGGGCCGACCGATGTCATCGTGGCTGGTGGGAAGGGGTCATGTGCCGGTGTTGTCACCCGCGGCCTCCCGGTCGACCAGCCACAGCACCTCATCGGCCTGGACGCGGCCGGCGGGGAGGTCCTCGCCGTTGCGCACCCGCTCGAAGGCCTCTCGCTTGGACGGGCCGGCCACGGTGAACACGACCAAGCGGGCGCGGGCGATGGCGGGAAGGGTCAGGGTGATCCGTTCGAGGGGGTTGTTGTCGTTGGGATCCACGTTGGCCAGGACCAGGACGTCATCGGGGGCGTCGAGGGCCGCCGATCCCGGGAAGAGGGAGGCACAGTGGCCGTCGGGCCCCATGCCCAGGTGGACCAGGTCGAAGTGCTCCAGCCCGGCGATCTCTTTTTGGTAGGCGGCGGCGGCGTCAGCCGGGGCACCGCTCGTGTACATGGGATGGACGGAGCCGAGGGGGCCGACCGGGTCGAGGAGGGCCTCCCGGCAGAGGCGCTGGTTTGCGTCCTTGTCGTCGGGCGGTACGCAGCGCTCGTCCCCCCAGTAGACATCCACCCGAGTCCAGTGGACCGACGGCGTGGCCGGCCCCCCGACCGGTGCACCGGGTCCGGTCACCTGGGCCAGGCGCTCGTAGGCCTCCTGGGCCGTCGGGCCGCCCGAGAGGAACAGCGAGAAGCCCCCGCGCTGCCCCGGATCAGAGGCGGTGCCGCGGGCCAGCGCGCCGCCGACCACCTCGGCAAAGCGGTCGGCGACCGAATCGACCACCTCTACCGTTCCGTGCATCGACCGAACCTCCCGTTCATGCCGGCTCGTCCGGCTCGTCCGGCTCGGCCAGGCGGCCGCCGGACAGGTCGAGGTCGAGCTGAGGATTGCGCCAGTGGTCGCCATTTCGCTCGACCAGGAGGTCGGCCATATGCGGCCCCCATGACCCGGCCGGGTACGTGTACAGCGGGGCGCCCTCCGACCAGGCCTGCAGGTACGGGTCTACGATCCGCCATGCCTGTTGCACCTCGTCGGAGCGGATGAACAACGTGGCGTCGCCCATCATGGCGTCGTGGAGCAGACGCTCGTAGCCGTCGGCCGCCTCGGCGTCGGCAAACGTCTCGGCGTAGGAGAAGTCCATGGCCACCGACCGGACCCGGAACGCCTCGCCGGGGACCTTGGCCCCGAACTCCAACGTGATGCCCTCGTCGGGCTGGATCCGGAGGATCAGGACGTTGGGCCGAAGATCCCGACTGCTCAGGCGGTCGAAGAGAAGGTGGGGGACCTGATGGAACTGGAGGGCCACCTCGGTGACGCGGGCGGGGAGCCGTTTGCCCGTCCGGACGTAGATCGGCACTCCCTCCCAGCGCCAGTTGTCGACCGAGAGCCGCAAGGCGAGGTAGGTCTCGGTGCACGATTCGGGGTCCACATCGGCCTCAGCTCGATAGGCGATGGCCTTTTCCCCGTCGATGGCCCCTTCGCCGTACTGGCCGCGGACCGACTTGTCGATGGCCTCGTCGGGAGTGGGAATGGCGATGGCCTGGAGGAGCTTCACCTTCTCGTCGCGGATCCGGTCGGCATCCATGCTGGTGGGCGACTCCATCAAGGTGAGCGCCAGCACCTGCATGACGTGATTCTGGACGATGTCCCGCAGGGCACCGGCCGTCTCGTAGAAGCCGCCCCGGTGCTCCACCCCAAGGCTCTCGGCCACGGTGATCTGGATCTGCTCGATGTAGCGCCGGTTCCAGGTGGGCTCGAAGATGGCGTTGGCAAACCGAAGGGCGAGGAGGTTCTGGACCGTCTCTTTGCCCATGTAGTGGTCGATGCGGAAGATCTGGTTCTCGTCGAATGCCGTGTGCACCTGCTCGTCGAGCTCGATGGCGCTGGCCAGGTCACGACCGAAGGGCTTCTCCACCACCAGGCGGGCAAACGTGCCCCCCTCGCCCGGATGGGTACAGGCGTGGTCGGCCAGGGCCCCGGCCACCAGCCCGAAGACGGCCGGGATCGTGGCCAGGTAGTAGAGCCGGTTGCCACCGGTGCCGTCCTCCCTGTCGGCCACGTCGAGCATCGACTTGAGGGTGGCGAAGGTGTCGGCATTGCCGTACTCGCCACTGATGTACCGGAAGCGACTGACGTACGCCTTCCATTTGTCACCGGCGCGGGGTGTGGCCTCGAGGACGTGGTTGCGGAACTCCTCATCGGACCAGGCGGTGCGGGCCATGCCGATGACCACGAAGCCGTTGTCGAGGGCACCGCGCTCGGCCAACCGGGCCAGGGCGGGAAAGATCTTGCGAGCAGCGAGGTCCCCCGATGCTCCGAAGATGACCAATGCCACTGGTGGTGCCTTGGTGAAGACATCGGGAAGCGACCCGGCGATCGCAGACCCGGCGCCGGGCTGTTCCGTCTTGGCCTCTCGGGGGGGCGCGGCTGTCTCGGTGCTCACGGCGTACGGCCGGTCATGAGGAGCTCGACAGGCGGTTGGCCTTGTCGGTCAGGCTCTGCATGAGCTCGTCGAAGGACTTGGCGAACGAGGAGACCCCCTCGTCTTCCAGGGTGGCCGACACGTCTGCCATGTCGATCCCGGCGTCGGCCAGGCCAGCAACCGTCTGGTCGGCCTCGTCCAGATGGGTGTCCACGGTGCGGGCCACGGTGCCGTGATCCTGGAAATCGGCGATGGTCCCGTCGGGCATGGTGTTGACCGTGTCCGGGCCGATGAGCGTGTCCACGTAGGCCAGGTCGGGGTAGTCGGGGTTCTTGGTCGATGTCGACGCCCATAGTGGACGCTGCACCCGGCCCCCCTTGGCCGCCAGGGCCTCCCATCGAGGCCCCGAGAATTTCTCCCGGAACAGCCGATAGGCCTGACGCCCCTGGGCCACTGCGGCCCGTCCGCGCAGGGCCAGCACCTTCTCGTCGCCGTGGGCAGCCGCCTCGATCCGCCGATCCACCTCGGTGTCGACCCGGCTGATGAAGAACGAGGCCACGCTGGCCACGGCGGAAAGATCGGTGGCGCCCGAGGCCACAAAGGCCTCCAACCCCGACTGGTACGCCTCGATGACCTCGGCGTAGCGGTCCAAGCTGAAGATCAGGGTGACGTTGATGCTCCGACCCTCGCTGATCATCTGCTTGATGGCCGGTACCCCCTCGGCGGTGGCCGGGATCTTGACCAAGACATTGGGCTGGTTGATCCGCTCGTGTAGATCGCGGGCGGCGGCGATGGTGCCGTCGGTGTCGCGGGCCAACGCCGGTGCCACCTCGACGGAGACGAAGCCATCGGTGCCGTCCGACGCGTCGAAGACGGGACGGAGGATGGTCAGAGCGCTGTCGATGTCGTCGACCACCATGTCCCAGTAGGCGTCCTCGACCGGCTTCTTGCCGATGAGGGAGCGGAACTGGTCGTCGTAGGTGTCCTGGCCCTCGATGGCCTTGGCGAAGATGGTGGGATTGGAGGTGACCCCCCGGATCCCGTCGGACACCAGCGACCCGAGTGTGCCGTCTTGGATCCAGTCGCGACGGAGGTTGTCCAACCAGGGACTCTGACCCTGCTGATCGAAGAGATCGTTGAGCCTTGTCATGGTGGTCCTTTCAGTCACCCGAACTGCCCGGGAACCGGGAGCGGGCGTTCGTCAATCGTGTCGGTCGTCAATCAGTCGAGCCGGCACCGAGCAGTTGCTCGGCCCGGGCCGTGACGTTTTCGGGGGTGAAGCCGAACTCGGTCATGTTGCGCTCACCCGCGGCCGAGGCCCCGAAGTGGTCAATGCTCACCGAGTCGTCGGCGTAGCGCTCCCAGCCGAACGAGCTGGCTGCCTCCACCGCCAACCGAGGCACGCCGGGAGGCAACACCTCTGCTCGGTACGACTCGTCTTGGAGGGCAAACAGCTCCCACGATGGAAATGAGACCACCCGGGCGCGAATACCCCGATCGGCCAGCTGGCTAACCGCATCCAGGCAGACATGGACTTCACTCCCGGTCCCGATCAGGATCAGGTCGGCCGGCCCCTCTCCGGTCTCGCGCTGGAGGACGTAGGCGCCGCGCTCGACGCCGGCCACCGCGCCCTCGACCGTCTGGGACAGCACCGGGATCTTCTGCCGGGTGAGGATCAGCGCGGTGGGCCCGCTCGAGTCCACGGCGATGCGCCAAGCCTGGGCCGTCTCGTTGGCGTCGGCCGGCCGGATGACCCGCAGGTTGGGCATGGCCCGCATGGCCGCCAGCTGCTCGATGGGTTGGTGGGTAGGTCCGTCCTCGCCCAGACCGACCGAGTCGTGGGTCCACGAGTAGATGACGTGGGCATCGGAAATGGCGGCGATGCGCACGGCGCCGCGCATGTAGTCGCTGAAGACGAAGAACGTCCCGCCCACCGGGACCACGCCGCCGTGGGCGGCCATGCCCGTCATCACACCGCCCATGCCGTGCTCTCGGATGCCGTAGTGGATGGTGTTGCCCTCGGGGTGTTCCTTGCTCTGCGGCGTCGAGTCGTCGAGGGCCACGCCGGTGTTCCCGGTGAGATCGGCGCTGCCCGGGATCACTGCCGGGATCATCCCGGCCGAGGCATTGAGGGAGGCCTGCATGGCCTGCCGGGTGGCGATGGGGTCACCGTCGGGATCGAAGGTCGGCAGGGTCGACTCCCAGCCGGGAAGCCCGGTGCCTGCCAATCCAGCCTCCCAGGCTTCCTTGTTGCCGTCCCAGTCGGCGAAGCGCTTCTCCCACACGGATCGGAAGGCCTGGCCCCGTGGGATGCAGGTCCGGTACATGTCGAGGACGGCGTCGGGCACCCAGAAGGTTTCCTCGGGGGGAAGGCCGAGGATCTCCTTGGTCAG
>JAUTXB010000166.1 GCA_030838245.1 Acidimicrobiaceae bacterium | reverse complement strand
GATTGATGGCCAGCGCCGCCGCCGACGTCGAGCACAGGAACCGGCGGCTCCGGTAAGTGCTCGAGCAGCTGCTGGTGCATCACATAGGTCCGCACGTACCCCTTTACGGATGCGTACGCCTCATCGGCAAAGTGGTCAACCAGACCGGCCCAGGTGTCATCACCCACCACACCAAGATATCTGTGGCGGTTCCTCGCCTGATTCGCCAGGCCCTATGGGTCTCATAAAGGACCCCTTAGAACCACTCCAGAGCCTTGGCCGCCACCGTCTTGATTTCCTCCCGCGTAGCGTCGAGCGCTTGTCCCGAGCGCCAGGAGCCCTCGTCTCGAAGGCAGACGGTCAGCTCGGGTGCCTCCACCCATGAGCACCGAATCACCGTCACGGTCCCCGGTTGTTGCCCGCTCGCGTGCAGCTCGTGGGCGAGCTGACGGTACTGGCCGCCCTCAGTGAGAGTCGTCGACGTCGCAGACAACCTCACCGCGTCAGACCGCCGCTGGTCCTCGGCGGGTGGCGCGTAGCGGAAGCGGGCGTACTCGTCGCCCGCGGGGTCCTCTTCGTACCGACTATTGGTCATTTCACCGACGATGATCGTCGAGGTGAAGTCGTACGGATGGTCGTGGATGGGAGGGTCTCCGACGCTGGAGCTCGAGTCCCAGACGTGGAGTCGGTACTGGCGCCGGTCGTCAAGGCGCAGGCCCATGAGCCCGATGTCCTGCATCCTCCAGGGGAAGTCCTCGGCGTGTCGAAGCATCGTGAAAACCAGGGCCTTGCTCAGCGTCTCGCTCATCGAGTCCTCCCGCACCACCGCTAGGCCACTTGCCCAACCCGCTAAATCACATCACTGTCATTTGTTCGGGTCAAGGGGGGCGGCGGCTAGCCGAACTTGATGACAATCTCACCGGTCAGCAGGAGATTCTCGAGCTCGCCGCCTCGGTCGCCACCCTGGCGATGCCTACTGCAAGGCCACCTGTTGACCAAGCCCCAGCCTTCAGGCATCCGCGTCAGTGACGCTGTCGCTTGGGCACACACGATGCTTCACTGCTGCGAAGACGACGGCGCACCTCCAACAGCGCTCACGGCGAACCGGTAAGCACTCTTGGAGGTGGCGGGAATCGAACCCGCGTCCTCCGGCTTCTCAATGGGCCTTCTCCGAGCGCAGCCGGCGGTAAATTGTCGGGAGCAGCGCCGTTGCCGGCAGCAACGCCGCTCCGTATCCGACTTAGTTGTCCCTAGCGGCCCGTCGGCGCAGCTGCGTAGGTAAGTCCCACTTGATGTCGCCCGGTTCCGGCCCGTGGGACTGAGACCGGTCGGACGTCGCTGTTTCTAGGCAGCGAGCGCGAGCTGAGGCTCGGCGTTTATTTTTGGTTCCGGCTCTTTAACGTGGCTCCGGAGACCACGGCTCGCTTCTCCCATATCGACGACCAGAGTCGAAGCCTGTCACCCCCTGGGTTGTAAACGACCTCGTCTGAGGCCGAAGGGACCACTAGCTTATCGGTCTCGCCGGCCCGTCGGCACCGCTGTGCTGGGCCACAGTCGGGTGACCGGGAGCTGGGCCAAAGCGCTACCGGTGGCGCTCGGAGCCTTTCACGGCAGCTCTCGCCTCTCTCGCTGCCTCCCGGCTGGCATCTCGGGTAGCAATGGCATGGCGCTTGTCGTACTGTCGCCGACCCTTGGCCAGAGCCAGCTCGACTTTGGCCCGTCCGTCCTTGAAGTAGATGGAGAGGGGGATCATGGTCAGGGACTGTTGCTGGCTCCGCCCCATCCATTCGTCGATCTGGCGGCGGTGTAACAGCAGCTTGCGTCGGCGATCGGGGTCATGGGCGCCGACGCCGTTGGCCTGGGCGTAGGGCGGCACATGCACCCCGAACAGCCACACCTCGCCGTCGATTACCCGGGCGTACGAATCCTGGAGGGCGATCCGACCACCCCGGAGGGACTTCACTTCCGATCCCTGCAGGACGATCCCGCACTCGACGGTGTCGAGAATGTCGTAGTCATGTCGGGCGCGCCGATTGGACGCCACCGGCCGGCCCGGATCACGGCCGTCGGGGTGCCCTTTACTGGTGGCCGAGGATCTTCCCGACGATTTGGTCTTTGCTGCCATCACCCAGCGACGGTAGTCGCCCGGACACGGTCGAGCGGCCGTCTCGGCCGGTCATAGCCCTGCTCGGAGGCATCATCCAGGTAGCGTGAGCCCACGATGTTGTACCTCTACGAACCGGAGTACCACCAGATCGTCGCCCACTGCCTGGGGGGGTTACCCGATGAGGCGTGCGGGCTGCTCGGCGGCGATGCCGACTCCGGTGAAGTGGTCACCTGCTATCCAACCCGGAACCTGGCTGCCTCGGCCAAGCTCTACACCGTCGATCCCAAAGAGCACCTGCGGGCGGATCGGGACGCCGAATCAGCCGGATTTTCCATCATCGGCGTCTTCCACTCCCACACCCACACCGATGCCTACCCGTCGCCCACCGACGTGGCGCAGGCTCCCGATCCCACGTGGCATTACGTGCTGGTGTCCCTTCGAGACACCGACCCCGTGCTGCGGAGCTATCGGATCGTTGACGGGGAGATCGAGGAGGAGCCGGTGATCCTCCGATCCCGGTAGAATCCTCACCTAAGCGGTCTGCAATTGCTGTCGTCGAGTTTCACCCCCACAGAATCAACCAGGGAGGCTCAGTGCCTGTTGCAGTGCACCTACCGACCGTGCTCCGGTCCCAGGCCGGAGGCGTCAAGACGGTCTCGGTCGACGGGACCAGCATCGGCCAGGTCCTCAATTCGTTGATCGCCGAGTTCCCTGGGCTCTCGGGCCAAGTGCTGAACGACGATGGGACGCTGCACAAGTTCGTCAACGTCTACCTGAACGATGACGACGTCCGGTACCTGGCCGCCCTCGATACCCCGGTGTCCGATTCCGACGAGGTCTCCATCCTTCCCGCCGTAGCCGGAGGATCCGTGGACGTGGGCTCACCATCGCAGCCGGACGCGGACCACCAGGGATGACCGTCTACAGCTCCATCTTGGAGCTGATCGGCAATACGCCCCTGGTGGACATCAGTTCGCTGAGCCCCAACAACGAGGTCCGCATCCTGGTGAAGCTCGAGGGCCAGAACCCCGGTGGGTCGGTGAAGGACCGGATCGCCCTTTCGATGATCGAACAGGCCGAAAAGGAGGGAATCCTGGCCCCCGGCCACACCCTCATCGAGCCGTCCTCGGGCAATACCGGCATTGGCCTGGCCATGGTGTGCCGCCTGAAGGGCTATCACCTCAAAGTGGTGCTGCCCACCAATGTCTCACCCGAGCGCCGCCAGCTGCTCGACGTCTGGGGCGCAGAGATCATCGAGTCTCCTGGCTCGCAGGGATCCAACGGCGCGGTGCGGATGGCCCAGGGGCTGGCCGCCGAGCATCCCGAGTGGGCGTTTCTCTATCAGTACGCCAACCCGGCCAACCCGCGGGCCCACTACGAGGGCACGGGGCCGGAGATCTGGCAGGACTGCCCTGAGGTCACCCATTTCGTGTCAGGACTGGGGACGTCGGGGACTCTCCTCGGTGTGGGCCGGTTCCTCAAGGAACGGAATCCCGATGTCCAGGTATGGGCCATCGAGCCGCCATCGGGGGAGATGGTCGACGGGCTCCGCAATCTCGATGACGGCTACATCCCCCCGATCTTCATCGACAACGGGGGAGCGGAGATCCTGGATCGCAAGACCATCGTGAAGCCGCGCGAGTCCATCGAGTGGACCCGCCGCCTGTCAGAGGTCGGTATCTTCGCCGGGATCTCCTCGGGAGCCGCGCTGGCCGGCGCCATCCGCTGTGCCAAGGCCATCGAGACCGGGACCATCGTCCTCGTCGCCCCCGATGCCGGCTGGAAGTACCTCTCCACCGGTGCGTGGACCGACGACCTCGATGTCGTCGAGGCCCGGGCCCGCGACATCATTTACTTCTAGGGCGGGGCTATGGCCCGATCACCAGTGGAGCCGACCGGTGAAGCAGGCCTCTCGCTGTTGGTTCTGGGCTGTGACGGGAGCTGGCCGGGACCGGGCGGTGCGGGAAGCGGCTACCTGGTTCGCTCGTCGTCGACCACCGTGTTGCTCGACGCCGGCCCTGGCACCTTTGCCAACCTGCAACGGTTCGTCGACCCAGGCTCGGTCGACGCCGTAATCCTGAGCCATGCCCACCCCGATCATTGGAC
>JAUTXB010000165.1 GCA_030838245.1 Acidimicrobiaceae bacterium | reverse complement strand
GGCCGCCTCGGCGCGGGTGGCGCCGTGGGCGATGACCTTGGCCAGCATCGGGTCGTAGTGGGGGCTGACCGTGCTGCCCGACTCGACGCCGCTGTCGACTCGGACGACGGCTGTGTTTCTGCCGACTCCGCTGCTGTCGCCGGGCGCTGCGGTTGTGGCTCCGGCCCCGTTGCTGTTTGCGGAAGAAGCGGAAGTAGAGCCTCCCGGCATCCCGGCAGACGCCCCCGCCGATACGACACCCGACGACAGCACCGCCGCCGGTATCTCGAAACGGTGCAGCGTGCCCGTCGACGGCAGCCAGTCGGACGCCGGGTCCTCGGCGTAGATCCGGGCCTCCACCGCGTGTCCCACCGGGCCGCGGGCCACCGCAGCGAGCACCTCGGCCGGCAACGGGTGGCCCTCGGCCACCAAGAGCTGCAGGCGGACGAGGTCACAGCGGGTGACCATCTCGGTGACCGGGTGCTCCACCTGGAGCCGGGTGTTCATCTCCAAGAAGTAGAAGTTCCCCTCCGGGTCGGCGCCGGCCGGGTCGAGCACGAACTCGACCGTGCCGGCATTGGTGTAACCGACGGCCCGGGCGGCGGTTGTCGCTGCGTCACAGAGGCGGGCACGCTGTTCTGGGTTGACCACCGGCGACGGCGATTCCTCGATGATCTTCTGGTGCCGCCGTTGTATGGAGCACTCCCGCTCGAAGAGGGCGACCACCTCGCCGTGGTCGTCGGCCAGGACCTGCACCTCGATGTGGCGGGGATCGGTCACGTAGCGCTCGAGGAACAAGGTGCCGTCACCGAAGGCCGACTCGGCTTCGCGCTGGGCACCCACCACCGCCTCGGCCAGGTCACCGATACCTTGGACGATGCGCATGCCCCGACCGCCACCGCCGGCCGAGGCTTTCACCAGCAACGGCCAACCGAGGGCATCGACATGGTCGGGATCGACGCCGTCCAGCCCGGTGGCGGGCACGATGACCGAGGGCAAGGTGGGCACCCCGGCGGCGCGCATCAGCTCCTTGCTCCCGATCTTGGACCCCATGGCCGCAATGGCTGCAGCCGGGGGCCCCACCCAGGTGAGGCCGGCATCGACGACGGCCGAGGCGAAGGCGGCGTTCTCGGACAGGAAGCCATAGCCGGGGTGGATGGCCTCCGCTCCGGAACGGGCGGCGGCATCGAGCAGAAGGTCGGTGCGCAGATAGGTGTCAGTGGGGGAGAGGCCGGGAAGTCGGACGGCCAGATCGGCCTCGGCCACGTGAGGACTGTCGGCATCGGCGTCGGAGTAGACGGCGATGCAGGTGATGCCCATGGACCGGGCCGTTCGGAAGATGCGCCGGGCGATCTCGCCCCGGTTGGCTACCAACAATGAGGTGATCGGGGTCACAGCCATTACATCCGGAACACGCCGTAGCCCCGCGTGCCATTGATCTCGCCGTTGTCGATGACCGACAGGCTCAGCCCGAGGACCGTCCGGGTGTCCCGGGGGTCGATGATGCCGTCGTCGTAGAGGCGGGCCGTCAGGTACAACGGCAGCGACTCCGCTTCGATCTGGGACTCCACCGTCTCGCGCATGGCCGTGTCAGCCTCCTCGTCGAACGGAAGGCCTCGTGCCTCGGCCGACTGGCGGGCCACGATCGAGAGGACCCCGGCCAACTGGGCCGGCCCCATCACCGCCGAACGGGCATTGGGCCAGGCGAAGAGGAAGCGGGGGTTGTAGGCCCGGCCGCACATCCCGTAATTGCCGGCCCCGTAGGAGGCGCCGATGTTCACCGTCAGGTGGGGGACCGACGAGTTGGTCACCGCGTTGATCATCTTGGCCCCGTCCTTGATGATCCCCCGTTGCTCGTACTCCTTGCCCACCATGTAGCCGGTGGTGTTCTGCAAAAAGACCAGGGGTACGTCGACCTGGTTGGCCAGCTGGATGAACTGGGTGGCCTTGTTGGCCTCCTCGGAGAACAAGACGCCGCGGTGGTTGGCCAGCACCCCGATGGGGTAGCCGTGGATGGAGGCCCAGCCGGTGACCAGGCTGGTGCCGTAGTGAGGCTTGAACTCGTCGAAGCGGGACCCATCGACTACGCGGGCCAGGACCTCTCTTGGGTCGAAGGGCACCTTGGGGTCGGCCGAGGCGATGCCCAGGAGCTGGTCGGGGTCGAAGACGGGGGGGTCGGCGGGCTGGGTGGGACCGGGACCGTGCTTGCGCCAGTTGAGGCGGGACACGATCTGGCGCCCGAGACGAATGGCGTCGACCTCGTCGACGGCCAACTCGTCGGCCAGCCCCGAGACTCGGGCATGCATGTCGGCTCCGCCCAGCTCCTCGTCATCGGACTCCTCACCGGTGGCCATTTTCACCAGGGGCGGCCCGCCCAGGAAGACCTTGGAGCGGCCCTCGATCATCACGACGTAGTCGCTCATGCCCGGGACGTAGGCGCCCCCGGCGGTGGAGTTCCCGAAGACCAGTGCCACGGTGGGCAAGGCCTGGGCGGAACGACGGGTGAGGTCGCGAAAGGATCGCCCCCCGGGTATGAAGAGCTCGGCCTGAGTGGGCAGGTCGGCCCCGCCCGACTCGACCAGGCTGATGGTGGGCAGCCCGTTCTCCAGGGCGATGTCGGAAGCCCGGGCCGCCTTGTTGAACGTGACTGGGTTCATGGCGCCACCGCGCACGGTGGGGTCGTTGGCCGAGATCAGGCACTCCACGCCCTCGACCACGCCGATGCCGGTGACCAACGATGCCCCAACGTTGAAGTCAGTCCCCCATGCGGCCAGGGGCGAGAGCTCCAGGAACGCCGAATCGCGGTCAACCAGCAGCTCGATGCGCTCTCGGGCCAGGAGCTTGCCCCGGGAACGATGGCGCTCCACGTACCGGGCGCCGCCTCCGTCCCGGGCCAGGGCCAACTGCTCGTCCACGGCACCGACCGCCTCGAGCAGGGCAGCCCGATTGGCCTGGTACTCCTGGGATTCGGCGTCGATGGCGGTGGTGAGCACGGGCATGGTGGGCATCGCGTCGGGCGGATGAACAACATGTACGGCCCGGACGTGGGAAGAATAGGCCCCATGAACCTGTGCTCGCCTTTCGCGGACCGATGACGTCCCGCCCCCTGTCTGCCGTCGTGCTGGCCGCCGGGGAGGGAACCCGGATGCGCTCGGCTCGCCCCAAGCCGCTCCACCGGTTGTGCGGGCGCCCCATGGTGCTCCACGTGCTCGATGCCTTGGCCGAGCTCGAAGTGGAACGGGTCGTCGTGGTGGTGGGTCATCGAGCCGAGTGGGTGACAAAGACATTGGTGGAGCACGCTCCGCAAGGCATGGACATCGAGTTCGTCGAGCAGGTGGAACAGCGCGGGACCGGGGACGCCATGTCGGTAGCCCTCACCGGTCTGCCCGACGAGTTCGACGATGACGGGGACGTGGTGGTGCTGCCGGGCGATACCCCCCTGCTCCGTCCGGCGACCCTGGCTGCGCTGGTCCGGCACCACCGGGCGTCGGACGCCGCCGCCACCTTGTTGACCGCAGTCCTCGACGATCCTTCCGGCTACGGGCGCGTCGTGCGCGGCCGCGACGAGGCGGTGGCCCGCGTGGTGGAGCACGCCGATGCCGACGACGAGGAGCTGGCCGTCGACGAGATCAACACGTCCATCTACTGCTTCCGCAGGAGCGTGCTGGCTCCCTCGCTCCGGCGGCTCAGCCCGGCCAACGCCCAAGGCGAGTACTACCTGACCGACGTGGTGGGCGTGCTCTACGAGGCTGGCCACAGGGTGGTGTCGGTGGTGGTGGACGACACCATGGAGGTGGCCGGGGTCAACGACCGGGCCCAACTGGCCGTGGCCGAGGCCGAGCTCCGGGACCGGATCAACGAGCGGTGGATGCGTCGAGGTGTGACCATGTGGGACCCCGAACGCACCTACATCGACGCAGACGTGCGGCTGTCACCTGATGTCGTGCTCTTGCCCGGGGTGATCCTCCAGGGGGAGTGCCAGGTGGCCGAGCATGCCGAGATCGGTCCCAACTGCCATCTGGTCGACACCGTGGTGGGCGAGGGCGCGGTCGTCGCCCACAGCGTGTGCCGCCGGGCCGATATCGGCGACGAGGCCAGGGTGGGGCCCTTTGCCGTCCTGGGCGAAGGCGAGGCCGTGCCCCGCGGGGGAACAGTGGGGCCGGTGTCGAAGGCGCGGTAGCGTCGGGGCCATGGAGTTCACGCCCCAGCGACGCCTGGAGTTGGTTTCCGGCCGCTCACATCCTGAGTTGGCCAGGGATATCGCCGGTCAGCTGGGGGTGGAGCTGGGCGAGGCCAACCTCCGCGAGTTCGCCAACGGCGAGATCCACTGCCGCTACGGGGCCTCGATCCGGGGCAGCGACGTGTTCATCGTGCAGACCCACTGCGGGCCGGTCAACGACTCGCTGATGGAGCACCTGATCATGATCGACGCGGCCAAGCGGGCCTCGGCCAAGCGGATCACCGCGGTGTGCCCTTACTACGGCTACTCCCGCCAGGACCGCAAGGCCACGGGCCGAGAGCCGATCACGGCCAAGCTGGTGGCCGACATGCTGTCGGTGGCCGGGGCCGATCGGGTGGTCAGCGTGGACCTGCACTCCGGCCAGATCCAGGGCTTCTTCGACGTGCCCTTCGACCACCTCACCGCCGCCCCCGTGCTGGTGGACTACCTGCGGGCCCAAGCCATCAAGGACCTGGTGGTGGTGGCGCCGGACGCCGGGCGGGTGCGGGTGGCCGACCGGTTCGGCCAGATCCTGGGGGCCGATCTGGCCATGGTGCACAAACGGCGCTCCCACACGAAGGCCAACACGGTGGAAGCCCTCCACGTGGTGGGTGACGTCGAGGGCCGGACCTGCGTGCTCATCGACGACATGATCGACACCGCCGGGACCATCGTGGCCGCTGCTGACCTGTTGGCCGAGCGGGGGGCCACCGAGGTGTGGGCCATGGCCACCCACCCCGTGCTGTCCGATCCGGCCGTCGACCGGCTGAAGAACTCGGCGCTGACCAAGGTGGTGGTGACTAACACCCTGCCCATCCCGCACGATCGGCGCTTCGACAAGCTCGAGGTGCTCTCGGTGGCCAAA
>JAUTXB010000151.1 GCA_030838245.1 Acidimicrobiaceae bacterium | reverse complement strand
CCCGGGACCCGTTTGTTCCTCTGGGGCGGCCTGCTCCTGGCCGCCCACCTCGTCGGCGACCGGTGGGCCGACCAGCAGGGACCGGGCCACCCGGGAGCCGGCCAGCGGCTGGATGACCCGTTGCCAGACGTCGCCCACCTCGGACACGGCCTCGACGGCGGTGTCGGATCGATCGTCGACCAGCCCCCGAGCCGAGGCGGCCAGCGCCCGGAAGCGCCCGGGCCCGATCTCGGTGCCCAAGCTGTCGGTCATCACCTCTTCGACCTCGTGGGCCTCGTCGAAGATCACGACATCGTGGGGCGGCAGCACCATCCCGCCGCTGGCCAGGTGGGCGCCGTAGAGGTGGGTGTTGACCACCACCACGTCGGCCTCGGCGGCGCGCGCCCGGGCGTCCTCGGCGAAGCAGTCCCGACCGGAGGGACACCGATACGCCCCCGGGCACTCGCGTGCGGTGGTCGAGACCATGGCCCACGCCCGTGGGGCGGGCTCGAAGTCGAGCTCGGCCCGGTCCCCGGTCGGCGATTCCTGACCCCAGTCGAGGAGCCGCCGAACCTGGTGGCCCAGCCGTCCACCCTCATCCGTGCGGCCGGCCGGTGCATCGGGAGCCTCGCCGGCGCCGCCGTCTTCG
This sequence comes from Acidimicrobiaceae bacterium, assembly GCA_030838245.1. The sequence continues at coordinate 7,494 of JAUTXB010000151.1, read as the reverse complement.
AGGGTCAGTTGTTCGCCTTTACCTCCCATCTCGGATGCCCGCTGCTTGCACAGGTAGTTGCTGCGCCCTTTGAGGACGGCGAAGGAGAACTCGCCCGTGGCCAGCGTGGCCACGCTGGGGAGGTCCTTCGTGGCCAGCTGGTCTTGCAGCGCCTTGGTCGCCGTGGCCACGACCACCCGCTCGCCGGCCAACATCGCCGGGACCAGGTAGGCCAGCGACTTGCCCGTGCCCGTCCCGGCCTGGACGACCAGGTGGCGGCGACCGGCGATCGCCCGACCGACCGACCGGGCCATGTCGGATTGACCGGCACGATGCTCTCCGCCCCCGGGGAGGCCGGCCGCGGCTCGGTCCAGTGCCCTGGTCACAGGATCGGAGGCCGGTGCGGGCTCCGGTTCTGTCACCGACTCGATCATCCGATGACCCTACCGGGAGCCCAGTGGCCCGAGGCACGCCGTTCGGGGGCACGCTGTTCGGGGGCACGGTGTTCGGGGCACGCTTGTTCGGGAGCACCGGGCCGCGCCGGGTGACAGACCTCGATTCGCCCTGGCTACGTCCCGGTGACCCACAGGACGATGGCCACGCCCACGCCCACGGCCACGATGAGGGCTCGGAACACTTGTCGGTTCAGCTTGCGACCGACAGGCGCACCGAGCTGGCCGCCAACGACCGATCCACCGGCGATGAGTGCGACCACCGGCCAGGCCACGTGGCTGAAGGCAACGAACAAGCAGGCGGCACCCAGATTGGCCATGAAGGTCAGGACGTTCTTGGCCGCGTTCAGCCGCTGCATCTCGTCCTCGAGGAAGATGGCGAGCAAAGCGATGAGGATGACGCCCTGGGCCGCGCCGAAGTACCCGCCGTATACACCGGTGGCAAACACCGTGACGAACAGGACGGGACCACCGTGATGGGCGCGTTCACCGCGTTCGGCCAGCCACCGGGTGAGCATCGGCTGCAGGGCGACGAGGGCACAGGCCAAGAGGATCAGGGCGGGCACGACGTTCCGGAAGACGCTCCCGGGCAGGGCGAGGAGCAGGCCCCCACCGGCCAGCCCCCCGGCCCCGGCGGCAATGCTCAGGATGATCACCCGGGGCCGCTGCCCTACCAGCTCGGGGCGGTAGGCGACGGCGCCGCTCAAGTTGCCCGGCACCAGGCCCACGCTGTTGGACACGTTGGCCAGCACCGGCGGGTAGCCGAAGGCCAACAGGGTGGGAAAGGTGATGAGGGATCCCGCTCCCACGATGACGTTGATCGTCCCAGCCGCCAGACCGGCGGCAAAGATCGCCAGTGCTTCGAGCGGGGACATGGAGAGGGTCTAGCCCGGGCTTCACCGCCGCTCAAGACGGCGGCCCGCTCGGCGCCTGGGCCTGCATCGACCCGAACGAACTGCACCCCCGACGCCAGCGGATAGGTTCGCGGCGTGCAATTGGCCGATGGCAACCCCGAGCAGAGCGGTGCTCCGGCGCGTCCGTTGGTGGCCGCGGACGTCGCCGACGGGCCCATCCCCAAGCACATCGGCTGCGTCATGGACGGGAACGGCCGGTGGGCCAGCCGCCGGGGGCTGCCCCGCACCGAGGGCCACGGAGCCGGTGAGGCCGCGCTGCTCGATGCCGTGGAGGGCGCGCTCGAGCTGAACATCCCCTGGCTGACCATGTACGCCTTCTCGACCGAGAACTGGCGTCGACCGGCCGACGAGGTTCGCTACCTGATGGGCTTCAACGAGGGCCTCCTGGCCCGGCGCCGGGACGAGCTGCACGACAAGGGGGTGCGCATCCGGTTTGCCGGTCGGCGCGACTGGCGGGTCCCCAAGCGAGTGCTGCGGCGCATGGACGAGTCGGTAGCGCTGACCGAGAAGAACCGGCGGATGACTCTGACCATGGCCTTCAATTACGGTGGCCGGGCGGAGATCGTCGATGCCGTCCGTCGACTGGTGGCCGACGGCGTCTCGGCCAACAAGGTCGACGAGAAGGCCATCCGCTCCCGCCTCTACTATCCCGACCAGCCCGACCCCGACCTGGTCATCCGGACGTCGGGCGAGAACCGGATCTCCAACTTTCTTCTCTGGCAGTTGGCCTACAGCGAGCTGGTGTTCCCCGAGGTGCTGTGGCCCGATTTCCGGCGCCAGCATCTCTTCGACGCTGTCCGGGAGTACCAGCAGCGCCAGCGGCGCTACGGCGGCGTGTCATGACCGGTCGGCCCGAGGTGAGCGAGTTGTGATCAAGGTTGCGGTGGCCGGCGGTGTGGCCATCTATCTCTTCTGCGTAGTTCTGGCCGCGGCTGGGTTCACCACCATCGTCCCCTTCGTTGTGATCGTGCCCATCTTGGTCCTGTTGGTCGGCGGCGGGAACATGCTCGGGGGCCGGAGCCACGGGCGGACCCGGGCGGCAGCGCCACCGGGGTTCGACCCCGCCCCCTTGTCCTCGTCGGGCCCGAACGCTCCCGTCGCCCCTCCTCGTAGCAACGTTGAGCCCGATGACCCCCATCGAGCCGGGAGGGAGGCCGGCTCCACGGACACAGTCGGCACGGGCTCGACGGACACTTCCGGTACGGGCCCGACGGACACAGCCGGCGCCGACTCCACGGACACCCCGAGGGACAACGGTGGTGAGGGGCCGGGCGACCACGAATGAGCCTGTTCCGCGACCAGGGGGTGGTGCTGCGCACGATCCGGCTCGGTGAGGCGGATCGGATCGTGACGATCATGACCGAGCAGCACGGCAAGGTTCGCGCTGTGGCCAAGGGCGTCCGTCGGACCGCTTCGAAGTTCGGGGCCCGGTTGGAGCCGCTCAGCCATGTGGCCATCCTGGCCTGGCAGGGTCGGAGCGACCTGGACATCGTGAACCAGGCCGAGGCCATCGACACGTTCCGCACCATCCGCGAGGACCTCGATCGGATGTCGGCCGCCCTCTCGATGCTCGAGGTGGTGGACCAGGTCGGCCAGGAGCGCCACGCCAATCCGCAGCTCTACGAGATGCTGGTCGGGGCCCTCCGGGTGTTGGACGGCGCCGACACGCCGATGGTGGCACCGGCCTTCTTCATGAAGGTACTGGCCCTCGAGGGCTCGGCTCCGGTGCTCGACATGTGCGTGTCCTGCGGCGAGGAGGACAGTGCCCAGCTGGTGGCCTTCGACCTGATCGAGGGAGGGGTCCACTGCCGGAGCTGTCGGCGGGGGCGCCCCCTCTCCGCCCCCGCGCTCGAGCTGCTGCGCCGGACGTTGGGTGGGGGACTGGCCGGCGTGCTGGCCGAGCCCCGCTCGCCCGTCACCGACGAAGTGGCCTCCCTGGCAACCGAGGCCATGGAGGCCCATCTCGATCGGCGTCTTCGGGCCGTTCGCTCCGGCCCGGCGTCATGACCGCACGGGAGACGGCGCCGGCCCTCGTTCCGACGACGACCCCGGCGCCGACAGCATCCCCCGCTCCAGCGCCGTTCGGCGTCTACGTCCACATCCCGTTCTGCCGGTCACGGTGCGACTACTGCGCGTTTGCCACCTATACCGACCGCGACCACCTGATGGTCGACTACGCCGCCGCCTGCGTGGCCGAGTCCCGACGGGCCGTCGACCAGGGCATGCCTGCAGCAACGTCGGTCTTCTTCGGTGGAGGGACGCCCTCACGCCTTCCCGCCGACCTCCTGTGCGACATCGTGGCCTCGATCCCCAGGGCACCCGACGCCGAGGTCACCGTGGAGTGCAATCCCGAAGACGCCCAGCCCGAGCGGTTCGCCCGGTACCGGGAGGCAGGGGTGACCCGGATCTCCCTCGGCGTGCAGTCGACGTCCCCGCATGTGCTGGCCGGCCTCGGACGGCGCCACACACCGGGGGTGGTGGCTGAGGCGGCCGAAGCCGTAGCCTGGCGCCGGATTTGCCTCGTGGAACATGGACCTCATCATCGGTGGGGCCGGGGAGACCGAGGCCGACTGGGATCGCAGCTTGGCCGACCTAATCGGGCTCCCCGATCGTCCGCCCCATGTCAGCGCTTATGCCCTCTCCGTGGAGCCAGGGACCCTGTTGGCCGCCGACTCGGACCGCCACCCCGACGACGACACGCAAGCAGCCCGCTACGAGCGCGCCGACGAGGTGTTGACGGCGGCCGGCTACCGGTGGGAGGAGATCTCCAACTGGGCCCAGCCCGGCCACGAGTGCCGCCACAACCACCTGTACTGGGACCAGGGGGACTACCGGGGGATCGGGTCGGCGGCCCATTCCCATCAGGCCGGCCGTCGCTGGTGGAACGTGCGCACGCCCGACCGGTACGTGCGAGCGATGACCGCCGGCCGCGACCCGATGGCCGGCGAGGAGGTCCTGACCGAGTCCCAACGCGCCTTCGAGGCGCTCACCCTTGCGATTCGCACTCGTTCCGGCGTGGCGGCCAGCGCGGTACCCGATGATCCCGACCTCGAGGGACTGGTGGCCGTGGCCGGCGGTCGGGCTGTACTCACGGTCCGGGGCCGGCTGTTGGCCAATGCGGTGATCGCCAAGCTGGTGGTCGGCGCGCCGGCCTGCTGAGGGACGCGCTCCGAATCGCTCGGCACCGCGACCAGGGCCCATGACCAGGCGATTGCGTGACCGGGTGCCTGCGATCGGGCGGAGGGGGAAGCGACAACCGGTACCATTCCCCCATGCCCGACGCGCCCGCCTCCAACGACGCGCCAGCACAGCCGTCCGACCTCATGGAAAAGGTGGTGAGCCTGTGCAAGCGCCGGGGGTTCATCTTCCAGTCAGCCGAGATCTACGGCGGCTTTCGCTCCACCTACGACTACGGGCCGTTGGGGGTCAACCTGCTCCGGAACGTCAAGGACGCCTGGTGGAGGTCGATGGTGCAGCGACGGACCGACGTCGTCGGCCTCGACGCGTCCATCCTGTCACCGCCGGCCGTGTGGGAGGCGTCCGGCCACCTGGCCAACTTCACCGACCCACTGGTCGACTGTCGGAACTGCCACCAGCGGTGGCGGGCCGACAAGATCGACGGCGTCTGCCCCTCGTGCGGGTCGACCGAGTTCACCGAGGCTCGGGCCTTCAATCTCATGTTCAAGACCCACGCCGGCCCGTTGGAGGACGAGGGTGCGGTCGCCTACCTGCGACCGGAGACGGCCCAGGGGATGTTCATCAACTTCATGAACGTGCTCCAGACCACCAGGAAGAAGCCGCCGTTCGGGATCGCCCAGGTGGGCAAGTCCTTCCGCAACGAGATCACTCCGCAGAACTTCGTGTTCCGCACCCGCGAGTTCGAACAGATGGAGATGGAGTTCTTCGTCCCTCCGGCCGAGGGTCAGCAGTGGTTCGAGTACTGGCTGAACGAGCGGTACCGCTGGTACCTCGACCTGGGGATCCCCGAGGACCAGTTGCGGCTGCGCCACCACGATGCCGACGAGCTGTCCCACTACTCGGTGGCCACAGCCGACGTGGAGTTCCTCTTTCCATGGGGCTGGGACGAGCTGGAGGGCATCGCCAACCGTACCGACTTCGACCTCAAGGCCCACGCCGCCGCGTCGGGGGAGCGGCTCGACTACTTCGATCCCACCACCAACGAACGCTATGTGCCCTACGTGATCGAGCCGGCGGCCGGGGCCACCAGGACGATGATGGCCTTCCTGCTGGCTGCCTACCATGAGGACGAGGTGGCCGGTGAGTCAAGGTCGATCCTGCGCCTGCACCCGAGGCTGGCCCCCTACCAGGTGGCCGTCTTGCCCCTGTCCAAAAAGGACACGCTCGAGCCCCTGACCCAACAGGTGCTCTCGGCCCTCCAGCCTCATTTCATGTGCGACTACGACGTGACCCAGTCGATCGGAAAGCGCTACCGCCGACAGGACGAGGTGGGCACGCCCTGGTGCATCACCATCGACTTCGACTCGCTCGAGGATAAGGCGGTGACCGTCAGGGACCGGGACACGACCGACCAGGAGCGGGTCCCGATCGTCGATCTGGTGGCGGTGATCCAGCGCCGAATGGACGGGGCCTGAGCCAGACCAGCGTGCTCGGTCGCTTCGGAGCGGTCGAACTGGTTGGGTAGCATTGGTACTCCGCGCGTTCGGCGCGGACTACCCCGACCAGCTGCAGGAGACCTGACGCGATGCCGTTTGTCTACGACTTCGACCACAAGCACAAGAAGCCACCCATGGATATGAAGGACCTCCTGGGTGGCAAGGGTGCCAACTTGGCCGAGATGACATCGGTACTGGACCTTCCTGTCCCCCCCGGGTTCACCATCTCCACTGATGCCTGCCGAGCCCACATGGAAGCTGGTTGGCCCGACGGGCTGACCGAAGAAGTGGCCAAGGCCCGGTCGCGGCTCGAAAAGAAGATGGGCAAGCGCATTGGCGATGCGGCCGACCCGTTGCTGGCGTCGGTCCGCTCGGGCGCCAAGTTCTCCATGCCCGGAATGATGGACACCGTCCTCAACCTGGGGCTCAACGACCAGTCGGTCATCGGTCTGGCCAAGCAGACGGACGATGAGCGCTTCGCCTTCGACTCCTATCGGCGCTTCGTGGCCATGTACGGCCGCATCGTCCTCGGCGTCCCCGGCGAGGAGTTCGACAGCCTGCTCGATGCGGCCAAAGAGCTGGCCAACACCGAGTCCGACGCCGGCATCCCCACCGAGCTCCTCCGGTACCTGGTCGACGCTTACCAGCAGATCGTGGAGCGCCACACCGGCAAGCCCTTCCCCCAGGACCCCGACGACCAGCTCCGCGGAGCCATCGAGGCCGTGTTCGAGTCATGGGACAGTCCCCGAGCCAATGCCTACCGGGTCCGCGAGCGGATCGCCCACGAGCTGGGTACCGCCGTCAACGTGCAGGCCATGGTGTTCGGGAACCGCGACGACCAGTCCGGGACCGGGGTGGGCTTCACCCGCGATCCGGCTACGGGCGAGAAAGGCGAGTACGGCGACTACCTGATCAACGCCCAGGGCGAGGACGTGGTGGCCGGCATCCGCAATACCGAGCCCCTGTCGGCGCTGAAGCGCCAGTTCCCCAAGATCCACGCCGAGCTGCTGGCCATCTTCGCCCGGCTCGAGCACCACTACCGGGACATGTGCGACACCGAGTTCACCATCGAGCAGGGAAAGCTGTGGATGCTCCAGACCCGGGTGGGCAAGCGCACCGGCCAGGCCGCCCTCCGGATGGCCGTCGACATGACCACCGACCCGAAGATCAAGCTGAGCCGATCCGAGGCCATCGAACGGGTCACCGGGGACCACCTCGACCAGGTGCTCCATCCCCAGTTCGCCGGCTCGGGCTACCCGGTGCTGGTCAAGGGACTCGGGGCTTCCCCCGGCGCTGCAGTGGGCCGGGTCTACCTCACCGCCGACGATGCCCAGGACGCCGCCCAACGAGGCGAGCGGGTCGTGCTGGTCCGCAGCGAGACCTCGCCCGAGGATGTGCACGGCATGCTGGCGGCCGAGGGCATTCTCACCGCCAGGGGCGGGCTGGTCAGCCACGCCGCCGTGGTCGCCCGGGGTTGGGGCAAGCCTGCCGTCGTCGGGGCCGAGCAGGTCCGGA
>JAUTXB010000128.1 GCA_030838245.1 Acidimicrobiaceae bacterium | reverse complement strand
ACCGGGACGGGAGCGCGTGGTCGATCATCGCCACCCAGAACACCAGCCCCTCGCAGAGCAACGTCCTCAACGGCGTGACCTGCGTCACGAGCTCGGACTGCTGGGCGATGGGGTATGCCGCGACCGGCACCGACGGCGACTCCCAGACCCTGGCCGAGCACTGGGACGGGAGCGCGTGGTCGATCGTCGCCACCCAGAACACGAGCGCCTCGCAGAGCAACATCCTCCACGTCGTGACCTGCGTGACGAGCTCGGACTGCTGGGCGGTGGGGTCTGCCGCGACCGCCATCGTCGGCGCCAACCAGACCCTGGCCGAGCACTGGGACGGGAGCGCGTGGTCGATCGTCGCCACCCAGAACACGAGCCCCTCGCAGGGCAACTACCTCGACGGCGTGGCCTGCGTTACGAGCTCGGACTGCTGGGCGCTTGGGTATGCCACGACCGGCACCCACGGCGCCTACCAGACCCTGGCCGAGCACTGGGACGGGAGCGCGTGGTCGATCGTCGCCACCCAGAACACGAGCCCCTCGCTGAGCAACGCCCTCTACGGCGCGACCTGCGTCACGAGCTCGGACTGCTGGGCGGTGGGGGATGCCAGCACCGGCGGCACCGAGGGCGCCTACCAGACCCTGGCCGAGCACTGGGACGGGAGCGCGTGGTCGATCGTCGCCACCCAGAACACGAGCCCCTCGCAGAGCAACGCCCTCTACGAAGTGACCTGCGTGACGAGCTCGGACTGCTGGGCGGTGGGGTTTGCCACGACTGGCACCGGCGGCGCCAACCAGACCCTGGCCGAGCGCGGGATGCCGGCCCCATCCAACACCGGCTACTGGGAGGTGGCCTCCGACGGCGGCGTCTTCGCCTTCGGCGACGCGGGGTTCTTCGGCTCGATGGGCGGGATGACCCTCAACAGACCCGTGGTGGGTATGGCCGCCACCCCCGACAGGCAGGGCTACTGGCTGGTGGCCGCGGACGGCGGCATCTTCGCCTTTGGCGACGCGGGCTTCTTCGGGTCCAAGGGCGGGATGGCTCTCAACAAGCCGGTGGTGGGTATGGCCGCGCCGAATGCCGGCGGGTACTGGCTGGTGGCCGCGGACGGAGGCATCTTCGCCTTCGGCGACGCGGGCTTCTTTGGGTCCAAGGGCGGGATGACCCTCAACAAGCCCGTGGTGGGCATGGCCGCGCCGGATGCCGGCGGCTACTGGCTCGACGCGAGCGACGGAGGGATCTTCGCATTCAGCCACGCGGGGTTCTTTGGGTCCATGGGCGGGATGCCGCTCAACATGCCGGTCGTGGGGATGGCGGGCCGGTAGGTCGTCGGCGTTGGTACCGTCGAGACAGCCGAACAGGGAGCCTCATGTGCTCGGGCGTCACCGGCGAGGTCCGGCCGGCTGAAGACAGGTCAGCCGATCCGCTCGGCCAGAGACACGATGATCCCCTCCGGACCGCGCACGTAGGCCATGCGCCAGATGTGCTCGTACTGGCCGATGTCGCCGACCAGCCCGTAGCCGTCCGCGGCCAGCCCGTCGACGGCCGCCTGGAGGTTGTCGACCTCGAAGGCCACGTTGCGCAGCCCCAGCTCGTTGGACATCGCGGCGGGCGATCCGGGCTGATGGGCGGGCCGGACGAAGCTCGAGAGCTCCAGCCGGGTACTTCCGTCGGGCGGCCGAAGCATGACGATCTCAGTACGGGAGTCGGGGATGCCGATGACCGTGTCCAGGAACTCGCCCTCTACGAACATCCGCGTGCCCTCGACCTCGAAGCCTAGCCCGACGAAGAACGCCGTCACCGTGTTGAGGTCCGCAACGGTGATACCGACATGATCGAAACGTCGTACGTGTGACATGGGTCCATCCTCCGTTGTTCATCTTCTCGATCCACCCGAAGGCTCCGAGCCAACGGGGGGATCTCGACATGATCATTGGCGAACTCTCTCAGACCCACCCTGACCGTGCGAACCGGTTGTAGTCGTGATGCTTGTGGTCCGGGGTGCCACCGGGGTGGGTGTTCCGCCCAACGATCGACCTACGGGCTTGCTTGGTAGCCGTAGACAGGAGTAGATACGGAGCCCCGGTCGGATAGGCCGAGACCAACGCATGTGCTCGTCCTAGGGCAGCTGATCTTTCCGACGGTCATGTAGGAGTCCTGGCCGACGTCTTCGGGTGCTCCGGCTGGGATCGTGAAGGTCTCATTCGTCCACGTTGCACCACTATCGGAGGTTCCCAGCACCACTGGCGATCCGCCGTTAGTGCCGCCGGTGCCGTTCTGCTGTGGGACCGTCTCCTCGCTAGCGATCCAGCAGATCGTTGCGCTGGCCCAACTGACATCCGACATCTGCCACTTCAACCTCAACCACGCAATCCAGCGATCCCGGCCCAATGACAGCTGCGTCAGTGCCCGTAGGAGCGGCAGCTTGCCGACATCTGCTGGAGTTCGTGGGCGACCGCCTGTGCATCGAGCGTGTGGGACGCGCTGGCGAGGGCGAGCGCTTCGGTGGTCAACTGGCGATTTCCAGACGCTTCCGCCTCTGAAAGGAGCCGCTGCCCGTCGTCGATCGGGAGCGTCGAATTGGTCCCCACTACCGCCAAGTCTGTCCGCACCAGCTGGCATACCGTTGCGGTGCCAACGGTAGTGGTGGAACTCGAGGCGGCATTGGTTGTCGCGGACGGGCGAGGAGTGTCGCCTGATGTGGTGGTCGAGCCTGCTGCGCATCCCGCGCCAAGGATTGCGAGCGAGCCCAGGGTGGCTACGCACACGGTAGGCGTCAACCTCCGGCGTCGGAGAGCACCAGATGGATTTGTCGTGGCCACGACCGTGACATTACACAGCCCATCGTCATGACGCCCTATAGAAGTGTGACGAGTACTTACCCAGAGGCGAGCGCGGCTACTGCGACGATCGTCTGCGGGACTAGTGATTGCAGCCACGGCCCGCACATCCATTTGGGAGAACGCAGTATGTGGACACTTGAGAGGCGGATGCTTGAGCTCGCGTGCTGAGACGATGTAGGAGTGGCACGGTACCCCAACGTCCCTATCGGCACACATAGTGCAAGACACTCGGTTGAATGGTACGAGGGCTCACTAGAGAGAGGGACGGCATCCGAACCGATGACGGGATGTTCGTCCGATGCAATGGCGAACCGTGCCTCAGCCGCTTAGAGACGTTCCGCCGCGGGATCGAATTTCTGAAGTGTTCGCATATCGCCCTCAGCTAGTTCGACCATGGAGACTCCTCGGAGTCTCACTCGCCCTTCTACGCGAATCAGCGTATTGCATTAATGGCGTCGACGCTATTTCGTAGTAGCAGGAAGAAGATGAAAGGACGTTCCATGCCTGTAAGCGAAGAGAGGTTGATGGAGTTCGTGGGCCAGGTGGTCGGGGACCTCGGGGCGGCGCTCACGGCCACCCTGGTCAACGTGGGCGACCAGCTCGGACTTTACAAGGCCATGGCGGGAGCGGGGCCACTGACTCCCGCGGAGCTAGCGGCCGAAACGAAGACGACCGAGCGGTATGTGGCTGAATGGCTGGCCGCTCAGGCCGCATCGGGCTACATCACCTACGAAGGCGACGGGCGTTACCGGCTACCCGATGAGCAGGCAGAGGCCCTGGCCAACGATGACAGCCCCGCGTGCGTGCTCGGCGGGTTCCAGGCCATGACAGCGGCCATGCGAGCAGAGCCAAAGATCATCGAGGCCTTCCGCTCGGGCGGGGGCGTCGGTTGGCACGAACACGATCCTGGGCTCTTTGAAGGAACCGAGCGGTTCTTCCGACCTGGCTATTCGGCCAATCTGGTCAGCTCATGGATACCCGCCCTCGACGGGGTAGAGGCGAAGCTTTCTTCGGGGGCAAAGGTCGCAGACATTGGGTGCGGTCACGGAGCGTCGACTGTGATCCTGGCGAAGGCGTTCCCAAATTCGTCAGTCGTCGGTTACGACTACCACCAGGCTTCTGTGGATGCCGCCCGTCAGCGGGCACTAGCGGCCGGAGTGTCGGACACGGCGACCTTCGAGCAAGCCACAGCCAAGGACTATTCCGGCCGCGGCTTTGATTTGATCGCCTTCTTTGACTGTCTCCATGACATGGGGGACCCCGTTGGCGCCCTTGCCCATGCCCGCCAGGCGCTCGCCCCGGATGGCACCGTCATGTTGGTCGAACCCTTCGCCAATGACGACGTTGGCGACAACATGAACCCGTTCGGCCGGGTCTTCTATTCCGTGTCGACCTTGGTCTGCACGCCGGCCTCGCTCTCCCAAGAGGTCGGACGTGGATTGGGTGCCCAGGCGGGTGAAGCACGTCTACGAGAGGTGGCGGCCGAAGCCGGGCTCACCCAGTTTCGCCGGGCGACTGAGACTCCTTTCAACCTCATTCTCGAAGCGCGTCCATAGGACGTGCGACCCATGACATCGATGTTGGTCGACGCCCCCCGTCCTCGGTTAGTCCGAGGGCAGGATCGCCTCCCCGCGGACCCGGGGATATGGCCCACGACTGCGTTTGGTGGGGCTGAGCAGGCAGAGGTCGATGATGCCCATGTTCGCCTCGTCGTGCCGATCGCCGGCAGCCGGTGTGGGGCGGTTCAGCCGGTCGATCTGCTCGCCGCTGCGTTCGACGCAGTCAGAGCGCTCTACTAGCGGTCACCGGAGCGACAGCTACCGTGGCGCCCTCTTGGTGCCCAACCCGATGGGCCGTGCGCTCGGCCGGAGATAGGTGGGGACAGCTGTCGCCGACGGCTGTCTTACAGAAGGGCATTAGTTCCAGACAGGAGGACCTTGAAAATGGACACGATTACTACTACCGATGGTACGGAGATCTTCTATAAGGACTGGGGGTCGGGGCAGGCGATCGTGTTCAGTCACGGCTGGCCGCTTTCGGCTGACGACTGGGACACGCAGATGCTGTTCTTCCTACACCATGGCTACCGGGTCATTGCCCACGACCGGCGTGGGCACGGCCGCTCCTCACAGATCGGCGACGGTCATGACATGGACCACTACGCCGATGACCTGGCCGCACTGACCTCACACCTCGATATCCACGATGCCGTACATGTCGGCCACTCGACCGGTGGCGGCGAGGTCGCCCACTACGTCGCCCGGCACGGCGAAAGCCGCGTCGCAAAAGCGGTACTCATCAGTTCGGTACCGCCGCTCATGGTGCAAACCGACGCTAACCCCGGCGGCCTGCCGAAGAGCGTGTTTGACGATCTGCAGGCTCAGGTGGCTGCCGGCCGATCCGAGTTCTACCGGGCCTTTGCTTCGGGACCCTTCTACGGCTTCAACCGGCCCGGCGTCGAACCCTCGGAAGCGATCATCGAGAACTGGTGGCGGCAGGGGATGATGGGGGGAGCGAAGGCACACTACGACGGCATTGTCGCCTTCTCCCAGACCGATTTCACCGAGGACCTCAAGAAAATAGCCGTGCCCGTGCTGGTGATGCACGGAGATGACGACCAGGTCGTTCCCTACGCCGACTCCGGCCCGCTGTCGGCGAAGCTCGTGCAGAACGGGACGCTGAAGACCTACCCCGGATTCCCACACGGCATGCCGACCACACAAGCCCAGACGATCAACGCCGACCTGCTGGATTTCATCCGGTCCTGACAGTGCTCGTTCCGTCGTGAGTGCCGTCTGCGGTCGGCGCAGCCCCGCTGCGTCGGTTCGATCCATAGTGGTCACGACCTGCGCCTCCGCCGTTGAGGCCTTCCACGTCCTTGATGTTTGAGCGCGTGGCTTTTGTGGTGGGCCGTGCGAGTCTCGATCTCGCCTCCTTGGGATTTAGAAGTGGAACCTGACCTGCAAATACTGTCCAGGGAGTAGAGACGTGCTGATCAGGTCCGGTGGAGATTCCAGTGGGTCCGCCGGATGCGCCGTCGTCCGCTGATTTGTATAGAGACGGAGTAACGAAGACGCCATCGGAGTCAGAGCTGATGAATCGTGCCCTGGCCAATGTTGCATCCAGAACGCCGGTTCCCCCCGACCTCGTCGGCCCTGGTCCGTGATCGTGGCGTCCTCAGCAGCGCCGAACCTGCACGCAGAAGTCCGGAGCCGAATAGCGACTCTCCGACCTAAATGGGTAACGCAGATCGGCACTTTCCAGCGCACACCACCAGCCAGGGCGTCGGACAAGTCGAACCCGATGCCCGGACGCTGACGGCGACATGCCCGACCCACCGATCTGTACGGCCGGGCGACGCGCGTCAGAGGCCGACGTCTACGAGGCCTCGAGACCCCGACCGCCAGCACCGCCGGCATCTCTGTGTGACGGATGGGTCCCGTTGGGCGAGTGGTCGGTCAGACGCATGCGCGCTCGGCAGTCGAGCTAGGAGACGCCGTGGTGCCAATTCAGGCCAGAGTGCGCCGCGCCTCTCGGCGGTGAGCGATTGGGAGGCGCCGGTATTTGGGGTTGTTCGGGATCCGACCCGCGTCCCTATTGTCCGAGCGCGAGACTTTCGGACGTGGGTGGCTCACGGGTCCGCATCAGTTCTGAACTGCGAACGGCGTATCTTCGCCGACTTGGGCTGGACGCCGAGCCGCCGTCTATCGAGGCGCTCCAGCGACTCCATCGTCGCCAGGCGGAACGGATTCCGTATGAGACGATGTGGCTGCACGCCGGCGAGACGTGGGGGATCGATCCCGTCGAGTCGGTGGAGCGAATCGCCCTGCACGGTCGCGGCGGATACTGCTACCACCTGAACGGCGGGTTCGCCGAATTCTTGCGATCGCTCGGCTACACGGTTGCCTGCCACGTCGGCGGGGTCCAGGTCACCCCCGAGGCCGACCCGGAATCATTTGGCAATCATGTCGTTCTCACGGTGAGCGATTTGCCGTCAGAAGAGAATCCGTCGGGAATCTGGTACGTCGACGTCGGGCTCGGCGACGCGCTGCACGAGGCGTTGCCGCTCCTTGCCGGTGACTACGAGCAGGCTCCGTTCCGCCTCGTTCTCAACAGGCTCGTAGACGGCGACGGAGACTGGCGCCTCGAACACGATCCTTCTGGTGGGTTCGTCGGGATGATCTGGACGACCGCCGAAGCCGAGATGACCGAGTTCAGGACCAAGCACGAATGGCTATCGAGGTCCCCGGAGTCGCCTTTTGCGCGCGTCGCCTTGGCGGAACATCGGGATGCCACCGGCATCGATGTCATCCGCGGGCTCGTCCTGTCCCGCATAGGAGACGGCGCCGCCACGTCCGAACCGCTTACCGATAGAACCGACTGGTTCGCCGTGCTTGGTGATGTGTTCGACCTTCGCTTCGATAGCAGCGAACCCGAGACGTTGGATCGTCTATGGGAGGGGGTCCTCGCCGTGCACCGTGCGTGGGAAGCGGCTGGCCGACCATGACGGGTGGGGGTGGAGGACACGAGTCAGGGTCGTCGCACCCCACGCCGATCTCGTTCCCTGGGCGGCGCTGCACGCCGCCGGGGTCAGGGACGTGCACGTTTCCGGTTACGGACAACGATGCACCAGTTGGCAGGTCCGGTGAGGTTAGAGACTTTGGGTGAGGCCGCCGTCGATTATGTAATCGGCACCGGTCACGTTGGCGCTTCGATCGCTTGCTAGAAAGACGATTAGGTCGGCTACTTCTTGTGGCGTGGTGAACCTGCGGGTGGCGGTGTCGCGTACTGCGTTTTGTTCGTAGTCGGTGGGGTTTCCACCCAGGGTGTTTGACAACGTTGACGCGACGCCTTGGTTCCCGAGCCATAGGTCGGTGGCTACAGGACCGGGACTTACGGTGTTGACTCGTATCCCGTTTGGCCCGACTTCTTTTGAGAGTGCTTTGGAGAAATTCACGAGTGCGGCCTTGGCTGCGCTGTAGTCGATGACGAGCGGGTCGGGCAGCGACGCGTTTACTGAGGCGGTGTTCACTATCGAACCCCGCCCGGCCTCGATCATGTAGGGCAGCGCTGCGCGGGCGGTCCGAACGGCAGCCATGAGTGTGAGGTTTAGTGAGTTGGCCCATTGATCGTCGGTCACGGATCCCGATCCGTCGATGCGAGGTGTTACGGCGCCGGCGTTATTGATAAGGATGTCGATAGGTCCTCCATCCAGGGCGGTCTGGATGAGCTGGCTCGGGCCGGTAGTAGATGCCAGGTCGACTTGAACATCTGATGCTTGTCCCGAAGCGACTAGTTGCTTCAGTTCCTCGGAGGCTTCGCGTGATCCTGCGACGATGTAGACACCTTCGGCTACGAGCGTACGTGCCACAGTTAGGCCGATTCCCCTACTTGCGCCGGTCACTACGGCCCTCTTCCCGGCCAGCCTGAGATCCACAGTGTGCTCCCTTCAGTGATCGGTTAGTTCAGAGCCCATTGTTGCCGAGCCATTCGAGAACCGCCGCAGCTACGTCTTTCGAGCCGCTAACGATTGTCAGCGAATGGCCTCGCCATTCGAACTGCCTCAGTTCGGTCACGGTCACGACCTGCGCTTTCGTCGTGGAGGCCTCGGCGGCCCAGATGCTTGAGCGCGTGACTTCGCGGTGGGCCGTGCGAGTCTCGATCTCGCCACCTTGGGATTAGAGGTGGCACCCGAGCTGCAAATAGTGTCCATGGAGTAGCAACCGGCTGCTCGGGTCCGGACGAGATTCCGCCAGTTTCACGCCCACTACTGGATCGTCGCCGCAGGGCGAACCGTAAGGGGATGCCCTTCGGTGAAGAGTAGAGAACCCGCTGCCAGGCTCTGCTATCCGACGGTCGGCGTCTGTCGCACGAACCCTGCGAGCATCCTGCCCATCTCGATGCGGGCAGTCTGGGTCGTCACGACGGGGTCGCCCGCAGCGAACTCGCGCAGTTTCTCTTCATCGTCGGCCTCCACGACGCCGAGACCCCAGGAGCCAGTCCCATCTAGTACAGGGCCGAAGATCACCATCTGACCGGAGTCGATATACGGCTGCCAGTAAGCGGCGTGACGGGTCATGATCTCCCGCTCCTCCTCGGTCATGTCGAGGGCGAAGTTCGGGCGAGGCGCCTGGAGCCTAAAGATGAAGGTAGCCACACTGGAACTCTAGACGGGGATACCGATTGCGCCCCAAGCTCGGTCTTGTCCCCGCCAAGCGGGGGAATGTAGGGCGGACGCAGCCCGAGGAGAGCTTTGTCCTGCAAAACGTTCCCCAATCCGGACGCCTGGATGACCCGCGTCGGCCGAACTCGCAGGGACCCGATAACCCTCGAGCTGCTGGCGAGCAGCCACAAACTGTGGACGAACACCACCGGGGTGAGTCCTGAGGCGTTCACGAATTGATCTGGTCCTCTGCCGCTAGGCGGACGTCGAGCGTTCAGCGTCCCCGAAGGCGCTTGTCGGCCAGGGCAGGGACGTCGTAGTAGATGTCGTCTTGGTTGAGATTGACGCCGGGCGGGACAATCTGGTCAATTCGGTCGAGAATGTCATCGTCGAGCTTGACGTCAGCTGCGGCGAGCAAATCGTTGAGGTGTTCGGGCCGCCGAGGTCCGATGAGCACCGAGGTGACGGCCGGATGTGACCGGGCGAAGGCCGTTGCCAGGTGCGACAAGGGCATCCCCACCTCGGCTGCAAGAGCAGTCAGCTGTTCGACGGCAGTCAGCTTGACCTGGTTGCCTCGTACGGACATGTCAAATAGTTTCGCCCCCCGCCCGGCCGCCCGATGGCCGGTCGTCGGGTCGGACCGACCCGACAGCCACCCCGAGCTCGTCCTTGGCGACTACATCATGGGAGCGCGTCTCGGAATAGCTGCCTGAAACCTGTCACAAGATCCAGACTGGGGGACCAAGAAGAACTAGCCATCGGTTTCCCGCACGCTTATTCCACCGTGGGTGCCCATGTCAGTCCCCGCTTGCTCGGGGCTGGGAGAGCCTCAGCATTGACGCAGCGCCAACTTGCAACGTAGTTTGGCAGGACAACCAAATATGCTGTTTGAATCGGAGCGGAAGAGTCCTCACTACTTCTAGTGGGCGCCGGAGGAGCAATTCTCCCCAAGAATCTCTCAGGCCAAGATACCGCTTCGACTAGGCAACTCTGGAAAGCAGCCCGCATTGCGGAATCTGCACCGAAGGTGTAAGTCGATCAGCTGGCGACGAGACTCTCAGGTCCCACGACAGAGCGGGGAGGCCATCTACTCGCCTTCGCAATGAGCGAAGCGAAGTCAGGAGCCTCCGTGACCGACCACACTTACCCTATTTCCCGAGGACCTTTTCTGCGCAGGAACATCGGAACGTCCTCGGACGCGCAGGCCAAGATACTGCCGCAGCACTGGCGGGTCCCTGGGATCGAACCTACGACCGTCAGGAAGCGGCATTCCCCACCAGAGCATCTGCGGGAAAGTATCGGCCACCTGTCGCGCGAATCGACCGAGCGTACGGAGACCGAAGCCTCGTGCGCATCTATCCACTCTTCGACACTTGGGATTCGTGACAATGGCAATCGAGGACCTCTTCCGCATCCACTCTTCCTGATGCGCCTTTCGCGAACAACGGGGGTCGGCGCTGTCTTTAATTCGTCACGACCGTTGAAGGAGCGCGGCGGCACTTTAGGTTCTAATGGGGAAACGAGCTATCCGATATGAGCCTTAGCATTTTCGACATGTTTTCCATTGGTATCGGCCCATCTAGTTCACATACTGTCGGACCGATGCGTGCTGCATTACTGTTTGTTCAGGGCCTCAAGAACTCAGATTTGCTTCTTTCCACAGCGTCCGTGCGCGTCGAACTGTTCGGTTCCCTCGGGGCAACTGGGTACGGACACGGGAGTGACAAGGCCATCGTTTTGGGATTGAGTGGAGGAACACCTGAGCGAGTCGATCCATCCATGATCGAGAGCAAGCTGGCGCAGCTTCGAGCTGCGGAGCGGCTGTGTCTGCTCGGCTCGCATGAGATCTATTTCAACGAGGACAAGCACATCATCATGTATGGGAGGAAATCGCTTCCATTTCATCCAAATGGGATGCGATTCTTTGCTTTTGATCGTGATAGACATGAGCTACGTGTCGAGACGTATTACTCAGTAGGCGGGGGTTTTGTTATCGGCGATTCTGTCGACCAAGCCGGCGGGATTAGAGGGAATGACGCCTCGCCCGTTTACCCATTCTCATCTGGAATTCAGCTGCTCGACCACTGCCAGGCAACGGGGCTGCCAATAAGCGGGGTCGTGCTTGCAAACGAGCTTATTTGGAGATCAAAGGCGGAGATTTGGTCCGGTCTTCTTCATATCTGGGATGTAATGCAGGAGTGCGTGGCGCGCGGCTGTCGGCAAGACGGGATCTTGCCCGGTCCACTGAGAGTCCGCCGGCGTGCCCCTGAATTGTTCAGACAATTGACGTTGGGCATCGAGCCTCAAGACGCATTGCAAGGGATGGACTGGATCACACTGTATGCACTCGCAGTAAGCGAAGAGAATGCCGCTGGTGGACGAGTGGTCACGGCCCCAACCAATGGTGCTGCGGGAATCATCCCTGCCGTGCTTCATTATTTTACGAGATTTGTTCCCGGAGCCGACGACGACGCCGTGGTCCGATTTCTTCTAACCGCCGGGGCGATTGGACTCATATACAAGATGTCAGCTTCGATTTCTGGAGCCGAGGTCGGTTGCCAGGGAGAGGTTGGTTCGGCTTGCTCTATGGCAGCAGCAGCCATGGCGGAAGCACTCGGAGGAACCCCCGAACAGGCGGAAAATGCCGCAGAGATCGGCATGGAACATAACCTGGGACTTACCTGCGATCCCGTCGGTGGCCTGGTTCAAATTCCGTGCATAGAGCGCAACGCCATCGCTTCAGTCCAAGCCATTGCTTCCGCGCGAACGGCGCTTCGAGGAGACGGCCATCACATCATCTCTCTCGACACTGTCATTAAGACCATGAGAGAGACGGGAGCGGACATGAACGTTATATACAAAGAGACATCAAGGGGCGGCCTCGCTGTGAACTTCATCGAGTGTTAACTCTTAAGGCTGATTGTACGTGCGTAGTCCTGTGACCCGGTGGAGGTCACCGACGATGGCCTTGCGCGGTCCTTCGAGGTGGTGTTGCCGCACATGAACGAGGTGCAACCCCGGGTCGTAACTAGTGCAATGGCAGAAACCCTTTGCTTGCAATTGAAACAAGGAGCCCGATGCGGGTGCAGCGGCCTAGGCGTAGCGAACGACGCATGGTGACGTGAGCGACGAGGAGTGGACGCTAATCGGCGATCTGGTCTCTCCGAATCGGACACCGGGGTTGATGGGCCCGCTGGTCAAGGTTCGGCCCCCGCCGGGTGGTCGATGCGATCTCTACGTGGCGGCGACCGGCGGTCAGTAGCGAGCGCCTCGCGAGAGCTATCCGAACTGGAACGCCGTGGATCGCTATCACCTCGAATGGTCGAGAAACGGTACCTGGGAGCGCATCGCCCAGGGACTCGCCTCTACGGTCCGCAAACGATGAATCCACGAAATGGCCACACTTACTCAGCGTTTGCCTCTGGGATTGTGCTGGGCCGCGCCGCGATGAACTGGGCGATCGCGAAATCAAGGTCGCTCGTCGAGTGAGCGGTCGACATCTGAGTACGGATCCTTGCCATCCCGCGAGGCACCACCGGGTACGAGAAACTGACGGCGTAGACACCGTGACTGAACAAGGTGCGAGAGAACTCCTGAGCAACAACCTCGTCACCGATCATGATCGGAACAATCGGATGTTCACCTGGAAGCACCTCGAATCCGAGCTCTGTCATGCGGGAGCGGAAATACCTGGTGTTCGATCGCAGTCGGTCACGGAGGACGGGTGACTCGTCGACCAAATCAAGGGCCTTGAGTGTGGCCGCTACGATTGCCGGTGCAATGCTGTTGGAAAACAGGTAGGGCCGTGCTTGTTGGCGAAGCAGCTCGATGATCTCTCGCCGTCCTGCGACATAGCCACCGCCCGCACCTCCGAGCGCCTTGCCGAAGGTTCCAGTCAGGATATCTACTCGATCTTCGACGCCGTAGTGTTCTGGAGTCCCTCGACCGTTCGGTCCGACGAAACCGACAGCATGAGAATCGTCGACCATGACTAGGGCGTCATATCGGTCGGCCAGATCGCAAATCTGGTCGAGCTTTGCGAGGTAGCCGTCCATCGAGAAGACTCCGTCGGTAGCTATCAACCGATACCGAAGGTTGGACGACTCGCGAAGGCGTGCCTCGAGTTCATCCATGTCTCCGTTGGCGTAACGGAACCGCCGCGCCTTACAGAGGCGAATTCCGTCGATTATGGAGGCGTGATTGAGGGCGTCAGAGATCACGGCGTCCTCGTCCGAGAGCAGAGCTTCAAAGAGCCCGCCGTTGGCGTCGAAGCACGAAGAGAAGAGAATTGCGTCATCTTTCGCCAGGAAACCCGCCAGTCGAGCTTCGAGTTCCCGGTGGAGGCTCTGCGTGCCGCAGATGAAGCGAACCGACGCGGTGCCGAGGCCCCATCGTTGCAGTGCCGAGCTCGCCGCTGCGATCAGCTCAGGATGATCCGCCAGACCGAGGTAGTTGTTTGCGCAGAGATTGAGGAGCTCACCAGTCGTCCCGCCATCCACGCGGATATGGGCGGACTGAGCAGTCGTGATAACCGCTTCCTGCTTGTAGACGCCCGAGGACCGCGCCTCTGCGAGCCGATCCTCTATGGACCGGCGAATTGAGTCGTACATCTGGCATTCCTTTCACCGCCTCCCTTAGGAGGACGTCATTGAGTCGCCCTCGATCTCCCGTCAGGCGTCAGAGTTCCAGCAGGTACGCACCACCGAGGCAATCTCGGCGGCAGCCGTCTCGATGTCTCTATCGTCAACGTGGCGGTGTGTGACGAACCTGACCGAGGAATCTCGAGAGGCGTAACCCCGTACGCCTCGTGATGCGAGCCTGTCGACGAATTCCTGCGCAGCTACGAGCTCTGGACCGAGCCTCGTAATCACGATGTTGGTCGGAGTGGGCCCAATATCCACGACCAGGCCGGGTATGCCTGCGAGCAGGCGGGCCAGAAGTGCCGCCCGCCGGTTGTCCTCGGCAAGTTGGGGAATCATGTCCCGAAGAGCGACGAGACCGGCCGCCGCGTACATCCCCGCTTGATGGTAGGAGGCGCCACCTAGCCGCCGTAGGTTTACCCTCGCTTCGCGCACGAAGTCCGCGCTGCCCACGAGCAGCGCTCCTCCAGGGGCGCTGAGGCCTTTATTCAAACTGATTACGGAGCTGTCTACGCCGGCGAGTACCTCGTCGGCCGGGACATCGAGCGCGACGCAAGCGTTGAATAGGCGGGCGCCGTCGAGATGCACGGATATATCGAGTGCATGCGCCGCGCTTGCAACCTCTGTCACGTAATCAGGACCCACGGCCTCCCCGAACGTGTTGTCGGTGTTCTCGAGACAAAGTAGGGAAGTGCGAGGGCGGTGACGGTAGAGCGAGTCGAGGGCCATCCCCGACACGTCTGCAGGTCGAATTTGTCCACGGATGCCCTCGACGGACCGATGCACGAGACCACAGATGTGAGCGAAGCTCCACTCTTCGCACCAGAGGATGTGTGAAGAGGACTCGAGGAGGATCTGATCTCCGCGGGTCGTGTGCGTCATGAGCGCGACGAGATTCGCCATGCCTCCAGTGAGGACGAAGAGCGCCGCCTCCTTGCCGGTCAGTCGGGAGCCCTCGTCTTCCAGTTCCTGGAGCGCCGGATCCTCTCCAGCCGAGGCCCATCGAAGGTCCGCCGAGCGCATGGCGTCCCACATCGCATCTGTCGGGAGTGTTATCGCGTCACTGCGAAGATCGATCGGCTGAGAATCGTCGGCAGGCATCTCTCGGTTCAACGCCTTTCACTCTTGGGCCCAGGTCATCACCACGACGGGGCCGTGGGCTCCAAGGCGAGACGCCCTGGGATCCATTCGAACGTACCAGCCGATGTTGTTTCCAGCCTGTTAACAGTTGTCAGTATACCTTTCACTGCCAGCAACAGATTGTTAATGTCCTCCGCAACCTGCAAACGACACGCAGGGTTCCATCACCTGTCCGCCCCTCTGGGGGCGATCAAGGCCCGTCGGTCGCATCGATTGCAAAAGGAGCGATTTATGAGTGCAACCAAAAAGACCCTGGGCATCTCTCGCCCCAGACTCGGACGGCGCCTGACCGGACCACGGGGCTTCAGAGCCGGGACCGCGGCCATGGTCGCCGTGGGCTGTGTTGCGTCGACATTCATCAATACGATCCCAGCCGGCGCGACGACAGCGAACGCTACGGGAAGCACGGTGGTGTTTGATCGCTCGAGCGACCTCTTCGGCTTTGATCCGGTCGTCGACGGAGATCAAACGTCCATCTCCACAGACCTTCAGGTGTACGACCGTCTCGTCGAGGTCTCTCAAGACGGTAAGAAGATCGTGCCCGGGCTTGCGTCGTCCTGGACGACAGGTGCAGGAGGCCTGAGCATGACATTTACGCTCCGACCCGGAGTGCGATTCTCCGACGGATCCCTGCTCACGTCCTCCGATGTCGTCTTTTCCCTGATCCGTGGTACCGACCCCAGCACTCCCTATGGGGTGCTCTTTGGAAACGCGATCAAGAGCATCGTTGCTGTCGGCCCCGAGCAGGTCACCATCAATTTATCCAAGCCGTTCTCGCCCCTGCTTGCGAGTCTCTCGACATTTATCGGCTCGATCTACTCGGAGAAGAACTTCAAGCAATGGGGAAGCCAGGCGGGCGATCATCCGCTCGGCACGGGGGCTTACATGCTCCAGTCCTGGTCAAAGGGCAATCAACTGACGCTCGTCAAGAATCCCTACTACTGGGGGCCCCACAAGCCAACGATTAGTACCTTGATCTTCAAGGACGTCCCCGACGCCAACGCCAGAATGCTGCAGCTCCAATCTGGAGCCGCAGATGTGATCGATACCGTTTCGCCTAACCAGGTTCCAGCACTGAAGCAAAGCGGCGGCACCAATGTCGATGAAGTCTACGGACCCTCGATCCAGCTCGTCTATCTAAACGAGAACTACAAGCCGTTCGCGGACCAGAATGTTCGCCTCGCCTTGGGGTACTCGTTGGACCAACATGCCATCGCTACCCGAGCGTTCTCGGGGTTGGCAAAGCCAGCGCTTTCAGCCTTCCCGAGCGGAACCTTCTTCTACAACCCGAGCTATGCAGTCCCGTACGACATGACGAAGGCGAAGAAGGCTTTGAAGCAGAGTAGCTATCCGAAGGGCTTCACCTTCCAGCTCATCGTTCCACCGGGGAATTCACCTCAAGGACTCTTCGCTCAGATCTGGGCGGCGTCGCTCAAGACCATCGGGATCACGTTGAACATCGTGTCCCTGGAGCAGACGACGGGTTATCAGAAGTGGACCAGCCAGACCTACCAAGCGACCACGAATCCTTCATACGTGAACGACACACCAGATGCATTTGAGTTCTCGACGTTCATGTTCTTTGCTCAGAACGGCTACTACACCGGATGGCACAGTGCCACCGGGTCGGCGCTCGCCCTTCAGGCTCAGACCACGTCGAACACCGCTGTCAGGACGACGGACTACGCATCCATCCAGAAACTTCTCGCCGCTACCGAGCCCGTACTGCCCGTGGTTGACCTTCCCGTGATCTATGCGAGCTCGAGCAAGATCAAGGGTTTTGCACCGAACCCATCGGGTCAGTACTTCTTCCAGAATGTCCGCAAGAGCTAGTAAGCCACTGCCAGTGCCGCGCCAACAAGAATCCGATTGCTGCGACCGATCCCGGCCCGTGATGGCGGCGTCCTGCCGGAGGGCCGATGGTGGTCGGCGGAAGCGTAGGTAGGAGCGGTGCGTTGATTCGATATTTCGGTTGGAGGATCGCCCAAGTTATTCCAGCCCTGTTCGGGGTCAGTGTCGTTGTGTTTGTCCTCGTCCGGCTGATCCCAGGAGACCCGGTCACGGCAATGCTGGCATCCAGGGCCACGCCGCAACTCGTTAACGAGGCCCGCAATCAACTGCATCTGAATCAGCCGTTGTGGCTGCAATATTGGGATTACTTGCGCGGAGCGGTCCATGGCGACTTCGGGGTGTCATTCTTCTATGGTCAGAGCGTCTGGTCACTCACGATTCCGCGTATTCCTGTCTCCCTCGAGCTTCTTGCCTACGCGTCGTTGATGACGTTGCTCATCACCTTCCCGATCGCCACACTCGCTGCGGCGAAGCGGGGCAGGTGGGTCGATCAGGTCATCAGAGTCATGCTCACGACTGCTCTTGGAATTCCCTCGTTTTGGCTGGGACTGCTACTCGCCCTCTATCTCGGAGTTCGAGTGAAGCTCTTTCCGATCGCGGGAAGCGGTTCGGGCGGCTTCAACACTATGTACCACTTGACCCTTCCCGCATTGACCATCGCTCTCTCCATGGCACCGCTTCTCGTAAGGGCCCTCCGCAGCAGCCTTATCGAAGTGATGACCATGGACTACATAACCACGGCCCGCGCTTGTGGGCTTCGCAGACGATTCATCATCTGGAGCTATCTCTGGC
>JAUTXB010000125.1 GCA_030838245.1 Acidimicrobiaceae bacterium | reverse complement strand
CGGAGGTGGAACGTGCCAACAACTCCGGGCTGTCGCCGGTGGTGTTTGTGCACGGGCTGTGGCTGTTGCCCAGCAGCTGGGATGGGTGGCGAAAGCTGTTCGAAGACAACGGCTACATCACCCTGGCGCCGGGATGGCCCGACGACCCGCGCACCCGCGAGCAGGCCTCCGCCAACCCCAACGTGTTCGCCGGCAAGTCGGTGCAGGACGTCACCGACCACTACCTGGCGGTGATCTCCGAGCTCACCACCAAACCGGCGGTGATCGGGCATTCCTTCGGCGGGCTGATCGTGCAGAAGATCGCCGACGAGGGCGCCGCCGCGGCCACCGTGGCCATCGACAACGCGCCGATCAAGGGCGTTTTACCGTTGCCGTTGAGCGCGCTCAAGTCCGGGTCGCCGGTGTTGCGCAATCCGGCCAACCGTCACAAGGCCATCGCTTTGACCTTCGAGCAGTTCCAGTACGGCTGGGCCAACAACCTCGACGAGGCCGAGGCCCGCAGGCTCTACGACACCTACCACGTCCCGGCGTCCGGAGAACCCCTATTTGAGGCGGGTTTCGCCAACTTCATGCTGGGTGGGGACACCAGCGTGGACGTCAAGAACCCCAACCGGGGGCCACTGCTGATCATCTCGGGCACCAACGACACCACCGTCCCCCGGGCATTCACCCACGGCAGCTACAAGAAGCAACTCAAGAACCCCGAAACCACCGAATACGTCGAGATCGAAGGCCGCGGACACTCCCTGGTCCTCGACCACGGCTGGCCCGACGTCGCCAACCCCGCACTCGCCTTCCTCAAACGATTCCTCTAACAAGCAGGTCCGACACGGTTTTCCACGGACCGGAGGAGGTGCGTGGGGTCTTCCACGTCATGTGGTTCGGATCCCCCGCACCTCAAAGTTCGAGATCCTCAGCAGTCCGTTCTTCGCCGAAGCCGCCGCGCGGTCATGGTGTACGGGCGGCTGCTGAGAACTCTCGGGAACTCGGTGCCCGATATCCGCTCGGCAGGTCGGATCGAGCTGACGAGTGGAACGACCATTGCGCTCTGGCGCGAAGTCGGCAAACGGAGGACTCACATGCAGCCCATCCGAGCAATCGAGCGAACGGTCAACGCCATGGAACAACATAGCGGCCCCGCGCGCGGCTATGGCGCACCTACCCCTGCGGTGTCCACTTCCCCGGTCATGATCCCAACCTTGGAGAACGCAGCAATGCCCCTGAACCGTGTCCAGGCACTCCGGACCCAACGTCAAGTGGTACTCGACTACTGCGCAGGCTTTACCGATGACGATTGGACGACACCCAGCCAGGCAGCGGGCTGGCGCGTGCGTGACGTCATTGCCCACCTCGGCGCGACCTGCCGAGGGCTGTTCAACCAGCATGCGATCACGCTGGTGTTCTCCGACGACACCGAGCAAACCAACGAGGATCTCCTCGCCCCCCGCCGCGCGTGGCCCACCGATCGCCTCCTCGACGAATTCGCCCACTGGAGCAAGGCGTTCATCGCGGCCGCATCGGTAGCTGTCCAGCCTCTGATCGGCAGCGCTTCCCTTCGCGTAGGGAGCCTCGGTCGCTACCCGGTGCGGAAACTCCCGTCAATGCTGGTATTCGACTGGCACACCCACCTCACTTACGATGTCGTCCCGGCAATCAACAGGCCCACTACTCCGATCGACGAGAACAGCCTCGCTGCGACATTGGAATGGATGCTCACAGGACTCGAGCAGATGAACCGCGACCAGATGCGGTGGCTCGACCAACCCCTGACCCTGACCCTCACCGGCGCTGCCGGCGGAAACTGGAGAATCAACCCGGCCGGTGACGGACGACTCACCGTCACCGAATCGGCAGGCATCGCCGCCGCGGCCGCCATCACAGGAGGCTCCACAGATTTCCCCGCCTGGGCGACGAACCGCGTCGCGTGGCGCGCCGCCGGTCTCACCCTCACAGGCAACACGGAGTACGCCGAAAAGTTCCTCGACGCACTACACATCATCTGACGAAGCGGGAC
Source organism: Acidimicrobiaceae bacterium (assembly GCA_030838245.1). The sequence continues at coordinate 749 of JAUTXB010000125.1, read as the reverse complement.
TGGCGGGAGGCCACGGTGTTCAGATGCCGAGCGCGCTGCCCTGGAGCTGACGGAGCAGGGCACCCGCATCGCCGACGCGGCCGGTGGGGTCACGGACGAGGCCTGGGCGAATGCCGCCAAACACTAGGACGAGGACCAGCTCGCCGCCCTGGTGCGCCTCATCGCCTTCATCAACACCGTCAACCGGGTGAACGTCATCGTCCAGCAGCCCGCCGGCGACTGCCAGCCCGGCCAGTTCGGATAACGAGGGTTACCTGGCCGAGTGCGAAGCAGGGAGGGTACACGCCGGGTGGCTAGGTCGGCGAGTATGGGAGCTTCCGAGTTGGATGCGAGTTCTGCCGTACGGTCTCGGAGTGGCAGAGCTCCACTGGCCGGGCTCGAAGGAACGATCGGGCCCGCCCGGCTGTTGGCCACTTTCGAGCGAATCACACTGAACGACAAGGCGACATTGCAATACCGCAACAGCACCTTGATGCGTGGGCTCCAAGCTCTTCTAGTCCGACTGGGCTAGGTGAGAGAAATGCTCCTCGAAAACACCCTGGAAGGAAGACAAATGAATGGCGATCAGATGGTCGAGTTATGGGAACGTCACACGGCATACGAATTCGCGCTCAAGGACGCCTGTCAATGGACAGCTGAAACTGCCCATGGGCGGACATGAGAACTGCTCGTAGGTGGCCAATAAGAACTGCCCAGTGGCGGACACGAATCTGTCCATGATGGGTGTGTCCGCCACCGGTAGTGCTGTC
>JAUTXB010000114.1 GCA_030838245.1 Acidimicrobiaceae bacterium | reverse complement strand
CCCACCGTGAGCCGCATGACCAGTCGACGAGACGTCACCCAGCCATACTGCCACCACCGGTCGACCGAACTCGTGGGTCAGCGAGTCCCCGGCCGCGTCCCCGCCAGAGCCAGGGCGATGGCCAGCCCGTCCTCGGCCACGGCTACCAGGCGGTCAGGCACCGTTCGGGCTGCCCACGCCCGGAGATCGTGGCTGACCTTGGCCACCAGCACCGCGGCGACCGAGGCCACGACGGCGGCCGGAGCCGCCGGTCTCCGTTCGGCATGAGCGAGGAGGCCGCCGGCCAACCCGCCCAGGGCGAACCGGGCAGCCAGAGACGGGGGCAGGAGTCGATCGGGGACCCGGGGTGACTTGTCGGCCAGGAGCTCGGCGCCGGCCGCGACCGTCACCGCACGGGTAGCAGCCGGCGTCCGCAAGAAGGCCGGGAGCCGGTTCTTGTCCGTCCGCAGCACGACGGCGGCCATGCCCAGCTGTGAACGCATGCCCGAGGCCGCGCCCACGAGGGCCGACCGCGCCACGGTGCGAGCCAGACCCGGGTCGGCTGCTCGCCTGCGCCGTGGGCTTCTCATGCTCATGGAGGGGTTCTTCCCACTGAGGTCGGTTCGACACGTCGCCGGCGCCAACCGGTCGATATTTCTCCAACTCCCTCTTGACCGTGGACTCTATCGCGATATATCGTGACTTATTGAGAGCGATCGCTCTACCAACCGGGTACTGAACCACAACTATGACGAACCGCCGAGGAGGCACCCATGCACGCACGACACCCATTTGAAGGACACTGGGACCACCACGATCACCCCGGGCCGGGGATCCGACCCGACCGACTGCTCTTCGAGGCCGCCCTCCGGGGCCGGGGCCGCGGCCGGGGCAACCCGGGAGCCGGGTTCGGACGCCACGGCGGGATGGGCGGCTTCGGCGGCCCCATGTTCGGGCGGGGACCCAAGGTCGGCCGCGGCGATGTCCGAGCAGCCATCCTGGCCCTGTTGTCCGAGAAACCCATGCACGGCTACCAGATCATCACCGAGCTCACCGAGCGGAGCGGCGGGGTCTGGCGCCCCAGTCCCGGCTCCGTCTACCCCACCCTCCAGTCGCTCGAGGACGAGGGGCTCATCTCGGCGGACAAGGCCGAAGGTCGCCGGGTCTTCGACCTGACCGTCGAGGGGTTGAAGGTGGCCAAAGAGGCGGGGGACGGCCCGGCCCCCTGGGAGGACGCGGCGCACGACGCCGACCGGTCTCTCGTCGACCTCCGCAATCTGACCTTCCAGGTGGGCGCGGCCATCATGCAGGTGGCACAGGCAGGGAGCGCCGAGCAGATCAAGACGGTGCACGGGATCCTCAACGAGACCAGGCGCAAGATCTACCAGGTGCTGGCCGACGACATCCCCGACGAGGCCGACGCCGATGGCGCCTGACCTCAGCGATCTGGACAAGAAGCGCCGAGCCGCTGCCCATCCGGATCGACCGGGTGAGCGGTGCTCGGCACCGCCGGGCCGCTGGGCGCCGGTAATCGACCACGCCCGCTGCGAGGCCAAGCGTGACTGCGTCGTCGTCTGTCCGAATGACGTCTTCGTGGTGCGTCCCATCGACGACGCCGACTATGAGGCCCTGGGCCGGCTGGCCCGGCTCAAGGTCCGAGCCCATGGGCGCCAGAGCGCTTACGCCCCCAACGCCGGCGACTGCCGGGGGTGCGGGCTGTGCGTCGTGGCCTGCCCCGAGAGCGCCATCAGGCTCACCCGGATCGATCTTTCGGCCTGAGCCCCGGCGACCATGGAAAACCGGCCTCAGGCACCCTCGTAGTCAAAGCCGAGGTCCGGTGCGCTGAGAAGCGCACGGAAGGGAAGGCCCTCGGCGGCGGCCATGGCTTCGACCGTCCCGCCCCGATCGACGACGGCCACCAACAACACCGGCTCGGCGCCGGCCTCGCGCACCGCGCGCGCGGCCTCGAGCAGCGACGTGCCTCGGGTGACGGTGTCCTCGGCGATGACCACCCGGTCGCCAGGGTCGAGGGCACCGGCGATTCGGCCGCCGCCACCGTGGTCCTTTGCCTCCTTGCGCACGCTGAAAGCGTTGAGCAATCTGCCGCGGGTGGCGGCCACGCCGGCGGCTATGAACGCTACGGGATCCGCCCCCATGGTCAGGCCCCCGATGGCCGTGGCCTCGGCCGGCACCACCGACAACACGGCATCGGCGACCAACAGCATCGCCTCGGGACGACAGACCGTCTGCTTCGAGTCGATGAACCAGCTGCTTCGTCGGCCCGACTTCAACACGAAGTCGCCCCGCTTCACCGAATGGGCCAACAGATGAGCACGGAGGTCGGCGAAATCGGTGGGGGGCAGCGTCGGTTCGAACTCGTCGCGGTCGGTGCTCAACTCGTCTCTTTCCACAGGTTCGGCCCGGTCAGGTCCACCCCGCGAGGACCGGGCTCGACCCGGCCCACCACCATTGCCGGCCGGCCGGCCCCCTCCAGGGCGGCCAGTGCGGGGGCGACCGAGTCGGGCGCCACCACCATGACCATTCCCAATCCGAGGTTGAAGACCCGGTCCATCTCGTCGTCCGCCACCGCCCCCAGCCGCCGGATCTGGTCGAAGATCCGGGGAACGGCCCAGGTCCCGCGCTCCACCACGGCCCGGAGGCCGTCGGGCAGGGCGCGAGGGAGGTTCCCGGGGATCCCGCCGCCGGTGATGTGGGAGACGGCGTGCACCTCGGCCACCGATAGTGCAGCAAGCACGGCCGGGGCGTAGAGCACCGACGGGACCAACAGCTCGTCGGCCACGGTGGAGGACGCGCCCTCCCAGGCCGGGGCATCGAGCGCCATCCCGGCCCGTTCCAACAGCACATGACGGGCCAGCGTGTACCCGTTGGAGCGAAGCCCGGGCGAGCCCAGCCCGATCAAGACGTCACCGGCCCGTACCCGCGACGACCCGAGAACGTCGTCCCGCTCCACCACGCCGACGGCGAAACCGGCCAAGTCGAACTCGCCCGGTTGCATGACCCCCGGATGCTCGGCCATCTCGCCGCCGAGGAGGGCGGCGCCGACTTGCCGGCAGCCGTCGGCCACCCCGGCCACCAATTCGGCCATGTGGACGGGGTCGACGACGCCAGTGGCGATGTAGTCCAAGAAGAAGAGCGGCTCTGCCCCCGAGCAGACCAGGTCGTCCACGCACATGGCCACCAGGTCGATCCCGACCGAGTCGTACCGGCCGGTGGCTTGGGCCACCAGGGCCTTGGTCCCGATGCCATCGGTGGCCGCCACCAGGACTGGCTGCCTGAAGCGACCGGTATCGAGGGCGAAGAGGCCCCCGAAGTCGCCGATGCCCCCGAGGACTTCGGGCCGAGCGGTGGAGTCGACCAGCGATCGGATCCGCTCGACAGCACGCGCGCCGGCCTCGATGTCCACGCCGGTGGCGGCATAGGTGGCGCCGGCGTCCGGCTGGATGGCGCCGGCGTCCGGCTGGGCGGTCCCGTCAACCACGCGGACTCAGGCGCCGGGAGTGACCGCGCCGGCCAGCGCCGGGCGAGCGGTGACCTCGACCGGCACCGGGACCGGGTAGTTGCCGGTCAGGCAGGCGTCGCAGAACCCGGCGCCGGGAGCGTCGACCGCCGCCACCAAATTGTCGATGGTCAGGTACTCGAGCGAGTCGACGTCCAGGTACTCGGCGATCTCGTCCACCGACTTGATGGCGGCCAGCAGCTCGGTGCGATCGGGCGTATCGATCCCGTAGTAGCAGGGCCACTGGAACGGTGGGGAGGAGACACGCAGATGGATCTCGGTTGCGCCCGCCTCCCGCAGCATCCGCACCATGGCCCGGGTGGTCGTGCCCCGGACGATGGAGTCGTCCACCACCACCAGCCGCTTGCCGGCGATGTTCTCCCGCAGGGGGTTGAGCTTGCGCCGAACGCCGTTGGCCCGCTCTTGTTGGGTGGGGGCGATAAAGGTCCGTCCGATGTACCGGTTCTTCACCAGGCCCTGGCCGTAGGGGATGCCGCTGGTGAGGGCATAGCCCTCGGCCGCGGGCACGCCGGAGTCGGGCACGCCCATGACCAGGTCGGCCTGGACGGGCGCCTGGGTGGCCAACCGCTGGCCCATGCGGCGCCGGGCCCCGTGCACCTCGTTGCCGTAGAGCTTGCTGTCCGGTCGGGCGAAGTAGACGAACTCGAAGATGCACAGTCGGGGGTCGAAGCGCTCGGGGGCGAAGACGAACTCCGAGCGCAATTCCTTCCCGTCGATGATCACCATCTCCCCTGGCTCGAG
>JAUTXB010000096.1 GCA_030838245.1 Acidimicrobiaceae bacterium | reverse complement strand
ATCCCTCGGCGTTGGGGACCACAATCGGCTGGCCCCCCTCCACGGTGGCGATCACCGAGTTGGTCGTTCCCAGATCGATGCCCACTGCTTTGGCCATCTCCGCTCCTCTTGTCGTGCGAACCCTTGTGGTCGGTACAGCGCTTCCCCTACTGCGGCAGATACTGTTGGCCTACTGGCCAAGGATTACGCCCCGCTGCCGGCACCCGCTCCCACCGGCACCCGGTCGCTCCCATCGACAGTGATCTCGACTTTGTGTGCCTTCTCCTGCTCAGCCACCGGGATGGAGAGTGTCAGCACTCCTCTTTCGTAGCTGGCTCGAATCTGGTCGGCGTCGAGGCTGTCGCCCAGGAACAACTGCCGGCTGAAGGATCCCTGCGGTCGTTCGGCCACCAGGACCTCCTGTTGGTCGTTGGGTTGCCAGTTCCGCTCGGCTCGGACTGTCAGCACGTTCTTCTCGACCGTGAGGTCAATGGCGGAAGGGTCCACGCCGGGTAGGTCGAAGTGCACCACGAAGTGATCCGCCTCCCTGTAAGCGTCCATCGGCATCGCCTCGGGACGTGCGGTGACCAGCTGGGTAACGCGGTCGAGGTCTCGAAGCGGATCGAAACGGAGCAGCATGGCGGTCTCCTCTCGGCAGTTGTGACCTCTGACCAATGTCGCGCCGCAGGGGTATGCGGAGACCCCGCGGTCGCGTGGTCCTCGAGCCGACTCCTAGCCAGTCGAGCGTTCGGCCAGGTATTGATGGACGAGCCAAACAGCCATCGAGCCCTCACCGACGGCGGCGGCCACCCGCTTGACCGAACCGCTTCGAACGTCTCCGACAGCGAACACGCCTGGACTGCTGGCCTCGAGCATGGTGGGGCGATGACCTTGGCCGCCCGGGGTGTCCCCCACCCGGACGGCCCCTTCGATAAGGTCGTTACCAGTGAGGATATAGCCGCGATCGTCCAACGCCAGTTGGTCCCCCAGCCAGGCGACATGTGGATCGGCGCCGATGAAGATGAACAGTGCTCGTGCCTCTTGCGTGCGTCGCAGACCGTCGCGACGGTCGACCAGGACGAGTGCCTCCAAAGCCCCGTTCTGACCGATCAGCGACCGCACTTCGCTGCACAACTGCACATTGATATTGGCGGTGTGCTCGATTCGGTCGGCCAAGTACCGGGACATGTTCTCTTCGAGGCTCTCAGAGCGCACGACGAGCGTGACCCATGCCGAATGCTTGGCCAGGAACAGTGAAGCCTGACCGGCCGAGTTTCCTCCACCTACAACCGTCACCGGATCTCCGGCGCAGAGCTGAGCCTCCACCTGTGTTGCCGCGTAGTAGACGCTGATCCCCTCGAACTGCGGTAGCTCGGGAATGTCGGGTCGCCGGTAACGGGCGCCGGTGGCCACGATGACAGCGCGGGTGAACACGCTGCTCCCGTCCTCGAGCCGAACGAGATAGCTGCCTCCGCAGCTCTCCAAGGCGCCGGCCCCAGCGGGAACCGCGATGTGAGCACCGAACTTTCGAGCCTGGACGACTGCCCGCTCGGCGAGCTCTCCACCGGAGACCCCTGCTGGGAATCCGAGATAGTTCTCGATTCGAGGTGACAGTCCGGCTTGGCCGCCGGCCGCCGACCCGTCGACCACCACCGTGGCCAAGCCTTCCGATGCTCCATAGACGGCGGCGGCAAGTCCGGACGGTCCCGCGCCCACGACAACCAGATCTGCTCGGGCTTCGAATTCCAATGGTTCTAACAAGCCGACTGCCTTGGCCAGCTCCGCATTGGTCGGGTTCCGAAGTATCCGATCGCTCCACAAGATGATGGGAGTATCTTCCGGGGCCACCCTGAGCTGGCGCAACAGGGCTTCGGCAGACCGGTCCTTCTCGAGATCGACCAACCGATGAGGGAGGCGGTTGCGAGTGGCGAACTCCCGCAGCCTCCTGGTGTCGGCCGAGAAATGCGAGCCCACGATCCGGAACCCGTCGCCCAGCTTGACGAGGACCGATCTACGGACGAGATAGGCACGAAGCACCATGTCGCCCAGGTCGGAGTCGCTGGTCATCAGCTGACGAAGGCTCTCCAGAGGCACATCTATCACCTCGCCCGGCTGCGCGACCACCGAGGTGACGAACACCGGCTCGCCAGTCAGGAGGCCCAGCTCCCCAAGGAAGCGGCCGGGTCCGTGCACACCGATGACATCTCCGTCCGGACCAGGTCCGTCGACCGTGGCGATCAGACCGCTGGCAATGACAAAGAAATCGCAGGTCCGGTCTCCCTGACGAGACAGAATTTCGCCAGGAACGGTCGTCCTTTTCTGGCCATGATCGGCCACAAGTTGCATCTGTCCCTCGGTGAGCCGGGGAAATGCATGATGTTCGTCGGCGGTTTCGGTTAACTGGGAGAGCACACTGACCACGCCGTCCTCATGCGTAGCCATAGGTCGGCCATCATGCATCGGACACCTCGTCGGCCCGCCGGTGGGCCAGCACCAATCCGGAACGCGGCCAACTACGTCCGTGAACGGGCGGGGTCATGGCGTGGCGAACACCTCGTCGACATAGCACCAGAACCAATTCTCGCCAGGCTCGAGGGATCGAATGATGGGATGACCGGTCGTCGAGAAGTGCTTCGTCGCATGGCGCCCGGGCGAGTTGTCACAGCACCCAACATGACCGCAGGTCATGCACATCCGGAGATGCACCCAATCCCTACGGCCGGTGGCCAGACAATCTTGACACGCCAATATCGGTGGGGCTTGCGGACGTATCGAACTGAGATGCGTGCACACCCTCGGCATCGCTTCATCCCTCTGGTTCAACTGAACCATGCACTCGGCATGCGATCCCTTTGCGAATCCTAAGTTTGACAGCGGGAGCGATCTGACAAACCACGCGAGCTCGTAGGCCGGATCGATCAATATCGCCGGTGCGTTCTTTTCACCATGATCGGCATAGGCACCCGCGCCACGATGACGTCTGGCCGTTGGTGTAGCTCTGTGGCTAGCGCCAGGTCGACTTGGTTATGGAGCAGGCGGTACCGGACACGCTGGGGAATGCCAACCGGAATCAGAACGACTACGTGGCAATCCGTGTCTGCTCGGAGCTCGTCAACCAACCCTACGATCGGCTCGACGATGGATGCGAATTCGGTATGCAGGACCCGCAGGGGCACTCCTGGGCTCCATTCCTGCCATTTTCGCTCGACTTGATAGTCAGGGAGCCCCACCTGAACGCCCTCGAAAGTCACGGTTACGGCCATCACCTCATCCCCCAACGAGATCGCCTCGGACAGGACATGGTGGGTCAGCCGGGACACGTTTGTCACCGGCACCACGACGAGGGTGCGCCTCCGGACGAGAGGTCCGGGGATGACATCGATTCCCAAATCCTCGGCAGCCTGGGAGTAATAGACCTCGATCCTGTTGAACAGAACAATCAAGAGTGGAATGGCCACCACCACGACCCACGCGCCCTCAGTGAACTTTGTGAAGAGAAAGATCACGGTCACCGTGGCAGTAACCGCCGCGCCGAAACCGTTGATCGTCGCTCGCCGAGTCCAGCCTGGCTCTCTGGTCCGGCGCCAATGGACCACCAATCCCGCCTGGCACAATGTAAAGCCGACGAATACGCCAATGGCAAACAGTGGAATCAGCGTGTTCGTGTTGCCGCCCACGGCAACCAGCAATGCTGCTGAGAACACGGCGAGGACCC
>JAUTXB010000078.1 GCA_030838245.1 Acidimicrobiaceae bacterium | reverse complement strand
AGGGGCGAGACCCGGCGGGCGGCCACGATGAGGTCAGGCTCGTCGCAGCTGACCACGGCCAGCGCGAAGGCACCCCGGACCCGACGGAGGGCGGCCCGCACCGCGCCGGCTAGGCCACCGGCCGGGTTGACCAGGAGGGCCGACTCGATCAGGTGGGCCAGCACCTCGGTGTCGGTCTCCGACTCGAGCTCGTGTTCCACCTTGAAGAGCTCGTCGGCCAGCTCGTGGTGGTTCTCGATGATCCCGTTGTGGACCAGGGCGATGTGGCCCGTACAGTCGACGTGGGGGTGGGCGTTGGTCACCGACGGCCGGCCGTGGGTGGCCCATCGGGTGTGCCCGATACCGGTGACGCTGTCGGTCGGCGCGGTGGCCGCTTGCTTGGTCAGCTCGTCGAGCGAGCGGGTGCCGTGGGCGGCCCGGCCCCGCCACAGGCGGTCGTCACTCCCCGGGGTGATCAGGGCGATGCCGGCGGAGTCGTAGCCGCGGTACTCGAGCCGGGACAGGCCTTCGAGCAACACGTCGAGGGTGTGATCGCTCCCGGTCACGCCGATGATGCCGCACATGGGCTACGAGGCTAGCGGTACTGCGAGCCGCCACCACGCCCAGCCGCCACTACGCCCGGCCGCCACCAGCCGGTCCATCAACCCGGCGTGGCCGCCGCCGCCTGGAGCTCATAGGCGACCAGGGCGCTCAGGCGCTGGGCGATCTCCTCGGCCACCCCGTCGCCGGCCGCTTCGACCATCACCCGGATCACCGGTTCGGTCCCGCTGGGCCGTAGCAACACCCGGCCGGTCTCGGACAGGCGCTCTTGTTCCTCGGCCACCGCCGACCAGACGGCGTCGGCGTCGGCCAACAGCTCGGTGTTGGCCACCGGGACGTTGACCAGGACCTGGGGCACCCGGGTGACCAGCCCGGACACCAGTTCGGAGAGCGACTTTCCTGTACGGGTGATCAGGTCGGCCAGGATCAACCCGGTCAGCAGGCCGTCGCCGGTCGTGGCCAGCTGCCGGAACACGATGTGCCCGGACTGCTCGCCACCGAGGGCCAGGCCGTCGACGTCCAGCGCGGCCAACACGTGTCGGTCCCCCACCGGGGTCTCCTTCACCACGATGCCGCGCTCGGCCATGGCCAGGCGAAAGCCCAGGTTGGTCATCACCGTGACCACCACGGTGTTGCCGGCCAGCTGCCCCCGGTCGGCCAGGTCGACGGCGAATACGGCCAGCAGCTCGTCCCCACCGATGACGGTTCCGGTGCTGTCGACGGCCAGCAACCGGTCGGCGTCGCCGTCGAGGGCCAGGCCTAGGTCGGCCCCCTGGTCGACGACCGCCGCGGCCAGGGTCTCGGTGTGGGTCGACCCGCACCCGGCATTGATGTTGCTGCCGTCGGGGTCGGACCCGATGAGCACCACGTCGGCGCCCAGGCGGCCGAAGACGTCCCCGGCCACTGCCGACGCGGCCCCGTTGGCACAATCGACCACCAGGCGCATGCCGTCGAGCCGGCGACCGTCGAGGGACGCCGTCAGGTGCTCCACGTAGGCCGTCCCCGCGTCGTCTTCGGTGACCAGGCGGCCCACGCCGTGCCCTTCGGGGTTTCTCGGTCCGCGCACGGCCGGGTCCAGGATGCCTACCAGCGCGTCCTCAATGGCCGATTCGGTCTCGGTGGTGAGCTTCACGCCGCCTCGGGCAAAGAGCTTGATCCCGTTGTCGGCAAAGGGATTGTGGGAGGCGGACACCACGGCAGCCGGGAGGTCGCGTTCCGCCGACATCCAGGCCAGGGCGGGCGTGGGCAGCACACCCACATCGATCACATCGGCGCCCTCACCGGCCAGGCCGGCGGCCAGCGCCGCTTGCAGCAGCGGGCCCGAGCGCCGGGTGTCCCGCCCCACGATGAAGGCGGCCGCAGGCAGGATGCGCGCCGTGGCCCGGCCGAGGGCCAGCACCAGCTCCGGCGTGAGCTCGGCGTTGGCAATGCCTCTGACACCATCGGTGCCGAACCGGGCCTGCACCATGGGCTGGCGAACTACCGCTTCGAGTACTGAGGTGCCTTGCGGGCCTTCTTCAGGCCGTACTTCTTACTTTCCTTCTCCCGGGCGTCACGGGTCAGGAAGCCCGCCTTCTTCAAGGCGGCTCGGTACTCGGGGTCGAGGGTGCAGAGGGCGCGGGCGATGCCCAGTCGGAAGGCACCGGCCTGGCCGGATACGCCGCCGCCGTCGATGGTCACATCGATGTTCCACGTCTCGGCCGTCTCGGTCAGCCGGAGCGGCTCGGTCACGATCATCCGGTGGGTGGCCGAGGTGAAGTAGTCCTCGAACTTGTGGTTGTTGACGGTGATGGTCCCGTCACCGGAACGGAACCGCACGCGGGCGACCGCCTGTTTGCGGCGGCCAGTGGTCTGGCAGAGGGGGGTGTTGGCCACGAGGAGCTCCTAGTCGTCTGTTCGTTCGAGTGCCGCGCTCAGGCGCCGCCGCGGGTCGAAGCCAGCCGGCGGGCGCCGGGCAGGTCCAACGGCGCGGGGGTCTGCGCAGCGTGCGGATGGTCGGGTCCGGCGTACACCTTCAGCTTCTCGAGCATCTGGCGGCCGAGCCGGTTCTTGGGCAGCATGCCACGGATGGCGTTGCGCACCACCTCTTCGGGGCGGTCCTCCAAGAGCCGGGCGTACGAGGTCGTAGTCAGGCCCCCGGGATAGCCGCTGTGCCGGTAGGCCAGCTTGGAGTCGGCCTTACCCGCGGTCAGCACCACCTTGGCCGCGTTGATCACCACCACATGGTCACCGGTGTCGACGTGGGGGGCGAAGATCGGCTTGTGCTTGCCCCGCAGGATGGCGGCGACCTCGGTGGAGAGGCGGCCGAGGACCATCTCGTCGGCATCGACGAGATGCCAGGCACGGGTGATGTCAGCGGGCTTGGGGGAGAACGTACGCACGAAAAGTCCTTGTTCGGTGATGCCGGGTTGCGGTTCGGAGCCGGTGTAGAGCCAAATCGCCTGTGTCGCTCGTCAACGGCCGACCGTCGGGGTGGCAACGAGTTGTCGACAAACGGTCACGGGCGAACCCAGCGGAGTCCAACGATACGACGAAATACCCCTGGTCGGCAAGCCGCCTGGCCGCGAGCGTCACTCGAGACCAGGCCCTGGGACCCCTTGTCCACGGTCAGGGCCTCCCGGTGCCCGGTCAGCCTTGGCGGCCAGCCCGCGGCCTCCAGCCGATCTCTGGGCCGATCAGGAGCCATAGCGGACAGCAACCAGGCACAGGCCGTGGGGTGGGGCGGGCTGGGAGGCCTGCTGGCGGTCGGCGGCGCGAAGGATCCACAGCATGTCCGAGGCCCGCTTCCTCCCCCGGCCCACGTCGACCAGCGTCCCGACCAGGGAGCGCACCATTTGGTGGCAGAAGGCATTGGCCTCGATCTCGAAGGCCAGGAGGTCCCCGTCGGCCGGCAACAGGGCGGCGTGGCCGTCGGCGGGTCCTGGAGGGATACGTGCACCCCGGCCACCCGACCCGCCCCGGGCCCCCGCCCCGTCCACCACCGACCACCGGGCCTCGACCACCCGGCGCATGATGGGGTCGTCGGCCGACGTGCCCGGCGCCCGGCGGCAAAAGGCACGGAAATCGTGCTCCCCCAAAAGGGCATCGGAGGCGGCAGCCATGGCCCTGAGGTCGAGCTCGTCGGACACGTGCCAGGCCACGCCGGCCAACAGGGGGTCGGGAACCGGCGCGTTGACGACCAGGTAGCGGTACCGGCGGCCGGTGGCCGATCGCCGGGCGTCGAATCCGGCGGGTGCCGGCCCCGCCTCGCGCACCACGATGGCCGGGCCCAGCTGCCGGTTGCAGGAGCGCATCAGGACCTGGGGATCGAGGCCGGTGGCGACGGCCGGCGGGAGATCGACGTGAACCACCTGGTCCTGGGCGTGGACGCCGGAATCGGTCCGACCCGCGCACGTCAGGGTCAGCGACAACTGGGTGAACCGGTTCAAGGCGTCGCACAGGGCGCCCGCCACGGTGGCCTGGCCGTTCTGGGCGGCGAAACCGTGGAAACCAGACCCGTTGTAGGCGATCCGCAACCGCCACCGGACCATCTCGGGACCGTCGGTGTCGGTGCCCGCGTCTGAGGCGGCGTCAGCTTTGGCGTCCGCGTCAACACCTGGATGCCCCACCGGATCAGGCGCATGCCCGACCGGATCACCGGGGACGTCGCCTCGGCGCCCGGGCGGGCCAGACCCCCCGGAAGGGGGGGCCGGGCTCAAACCAGTTCGATGCGGGCCATCGGGGCGTTGTCGCCCTGACGGTTCCCGAGCTTCAGGATGCGGAGGTACCCACCGGGACGGTCCACGTACCGCGGACCGATCTCCTCGAAGAGCTTGTGGGCCATGTCCTTGTCCCGGATGAACGCAACCACCTGGCGGTGACGGTGAATACCGCCCTTGGCTGCCGCGGTGATGCACTTCTCGGCCACGGGCCGGAGGGCCTTGGCCTTGGCTTCGGTGGTGACCAGGGACTCAGCCGCGATCAGCGAGGCGACCAGGTTACCCATCATGGCCTTTTGGTGGGCCGAGCTGCCGCCGAAGCGACGGCCTTTCTTCGGGGTTCCGAGCATGACGTCAGTCCTTCACCCGCAGGGACAGGCCCCGCTCGTCGAGCTTTTGGAGCACCTCGTCGAGCGACTTCTGCCCGAAGTTGGTGATGTTCAACAAGTCGTCCAGCGAGCGGTCGACCAGCTCGCCGATGGTGTTGATCTGGGCCCGCTTCAGGCAGTTGCGGGGCCGCTCGGTGAGGTCCAGGTCCTCGATACGGAGATCGAGGTCCGGTGAACCGGTGCCCACGGTGCCCACTTCGCCCAGCTCCAGGCCCTGCGGCGCGTCCTCGAGGTCGGCGACCAGGCCAACCAGGGTGCGCAGCGTGTCGCCGGCCGAGGCCAGCGCCTCACGGGGGGTGAGGGAACCGTCGGTCTCGATATCGAGAACCAGGCGGTCGAAGTCGGTCGACTGCTCCACCCGGACCGGCTCGA
>JAUTXB010000035.1 GCA_030838245.1 Acidimicrobiaceae bacterium | reverse complement strand
AGCCGGCAACTACTTGACCGCATCTCCGACAAGTGGGTCGCCTTGATCCTGGCTGCTCTCGGCAGCGATGGCCCACGCAAGTCGGACGGCGGCAGCGGCGGCGAGCCGCGGGCGATGCGTTACTCCGAACTGTCGCGACGCCTGGCCGGTGTCAGCCAAAAGATGCTCACCCAAACGCTACGCTCGCTCGAACGCGACGGGCTCCTCACCCGCACCGTCATCCCCACCGTGCCGGTCACGGTCATCTACGAGCTGACCGAGCTGGGCCTGTCACTCCATCACGTCATGCACGGCATCAAGGATTGGGCCGAAGAGCACATGGACCAGGTGCTCGCGAACCGCGCCGAGCACGACACTCGCATTGCCTGATCGCGCATCATTGGGGCCTGCGAACACGAGCCGCTCCCGCCTGCGGAGGATCCGTACATCGACAACGGGCCCGAACCCGTGATCTGCGGGCGGACATTGCCTGATCCGCCTCCACGGCAACGCCCACTCATTAGTTAACTACTGACTTAGCGCGATCGAGCACCCTGGCGAAGAGCGGGTATTTCGGCGTCCACCTCATCGACAAGGTCGCAGGGGCTGTCGGGCGGGTCGATGGCATCGAGCTGGGTGGCGAGGAAGCGAACCTCAGCGCGGAATGAATCGCGCTTCTCGGTGCCAAGTGGGGCAAGCAGATGGGCCTCCGCTGCCCGGAGGCGGTCATTGAGGCTGGTGAGGAGCTCTGTACCCTGTTCCGTGGCGACGATTCGGCGGGCGCGCCGATCGGCCGGATCCGGGCGACGCTCAATCAATCTCGCCGCTTCGAGGTCATCGAGGAGGTACGTCATGACCGTACGGTCGACTCCGAGGTGCTGGGCCAGGGCGAGCTGGCTGGCGACCGTGCCCTGGGCAGCGGCTGAGAGGACCTGATAGCCCCGTGGCCCACCAGGAAGGTCGGCAACTGCGGCGTGGGCCGCCTTGACATAGGCCCGAAAGATCATGCCCAAGCCCCATCCGAGGTCGTCGGCCAACGCGTCCTCGCAGGCCGGAGCATCCCCAATTTCGTGACGGTGGCCAGCGATGTCATCCACCGCCCCATCATACGAGCTGAGCCGAGAAACGTTGTGGGTAAGATGCTCTGTAGACATGATGATCTGTTTACAATATAGTTGTAGACGCACAGACTTAGTACGAAGACGCGAAGCGGAGGCGATATGAACGTGAGCAATGAGGCGCCGAAGTCATTTCCGAGGTGAAGGGCAGGGATCTGATGGTCGACCAGTTCGCCGAGGTCTTCGGGCTGGCGACCCCAGCGACCCCGTGATGGAACCGGACAATGAGCAATCGGTACGGAGAACAGGAAGCGAGGAAACAGAGATGATTACCAATGACATTGAGTTCGGCCTGGATTCGTTCGTGCCCATCAGTGTGGACGAGTCGGGCCGCGAACTCAGCGGCGATGTCGTCATCCGCAACACCGTCGAGGAGGCAGTTCTCGCCGATGCCGTCGGCATCGACTCGTTCAACATCGCCGAGCACTACCGCCCTGACATGATGGACTCGGCCGGGCACGTGATCCTGGCCGCAATTGCCGGTCGAACCGAGCGCATCCGGCTTGGCACAGCCGTAACCGTCCTGAGTACCCAAGACCCGGTTCGGGTGTACACCGAATTTGCCACCCTCGACGCGGTGTCCAACGGTCGGGCTCAACTCATCGTCGGACGCGGCTCGCTCACCGAATCTTTTCCGCTGTTCGGGTACGACCTCGCCGACTACGAGGACATCTTCGAGGAAAAGCTCGAATTGCTCACCCAGTTGCTGCGGGAGCAACCCGTCACCTGGTCAGGCAAGTTCCGGTCCCCCCTGACCAATCAGTCTCTCAGTCCTCCGCTGCCGGAAGGGCATCTGCCTACCTGGGTGGGCGTCGGAGGCAGTCCACAGTCGGTGGTCCGGGCCGCCCGATACGGGCTACCCCTGATGCTGGCCGTTATTGGAGGGTCTCCCACCCGGTTCGCACCGTTGGTCGACCTCTACCGACGTGCGCTCGACAAGTTTGGATATCCGGAACTGCGCATCGGTATGCATTCGCACGGTTATGTGGCCAGGACCGACCAGGAAGCAGCGGAGATCCAGTGGCCGCATTGGGCTCACGTATACGAGAACGCCGCGGCCGAGCGAGGATGGGCCCGTCCCACCATGGATCGATTTCAAGCCGAGATAGACGAGGGTTCGCTGTATCTGGGGTCGCCGGAGACAGTAGCCACCAAAATCGCATGGGTCATTCGTCTGCTCGGGCTCAGCCGATTCGACCTGGCCTACGCCACCGGGCGCGTCCCGCACGAACAGAAAATGGCGACCATTGAGCTGTACGGACGGGAGGTGATTCCGCGAGTGAGGGAACTCCTGGCCGAACCTGCTGTTGACCCAACCTCCGTCGGGGCGCAGGCTGTGTCGGGGATCTAAGGATCGTCCCGTGTCCCGCCATGAGGCCATCGATTTGCGCCTGGGCATTGTTGGAGCTGGAAAGATCGGCACCGCCATTGCCCGCGCAGCAGCTGCGGGCGGCTATGACGTCGCCATCTCGGGATCAGGTGCTGTCGAGCGCATCGAACTCATTGCTGAGGTGCTTGCTCCCGGCGCCCACCCGGCCACGACCGCCGACGTCGTCCATCACGCCGAGTTGATTGTTCTGGCGGTGCCGATGCACCGCTTCCGCGACCTTCCAGGTGATCTCTTTGACGGCAAGTTCCTCATCGACGCCATGAACTATTGGGAGGAGATAGACGGCATTGACGACGACCTGGCGACAGCGCCGATGGGCACGAGCGTCGTCGTACAACAGCATTTCCCGTCGGCGCGAGTGGTCAAGAGCCTCAACCATCTTGGGTACTTCAAGTTTGACCAAGGACGGCGAACCCGGGGCGCGCCGGATCGGCTCGGCATCGCTGCGGCAGGCAATGACCCCGACGCAGTCGCCGCTGCGATGCGCCTCATCGATCGACTCGGATTCGACGCTGTAAACGCCGGGTCACTTGATGGTGGCGTCGCCCTTCAGCCAGGGGGGCCGGTATTCGGCATCGGTCTGAGTGCCGACAAGCTGGCGAAACTTCTCTCTTCCGAGGAGTCGCAAGCGTGACAGCTCAAGATTCGACTTGAAAGCGCCCAACCACAACCAAAGAGGCCCTGACGATCGAGTCAGCGGCGGACACGGTAACGGATGTGTGTGGCCGATGGAGTGTCGATCACTCGAACGATCTCCAGCTCGATTCTCGCTGGCAACACCTCGAAAAGTCGGCGTCCGCCCCCGAACAGCACCGGAACTTGGTGAATCTGCAACTCATCAAGCACACCCGCGTCGAGCGCGCTCTGTGCCGTATACCCGCCGTGGACCAGCACATTGCGCCCACCCGCAGCGGCCTTCGCCTGTGCCATCGCGCTGGCGATCCCATCTGTTACGTACGTCACCAATGGATACGTCACGGCCGACGGACCCGGCGGCCGATGACTGGGCACGAAGATTGGGACGCCGTCGTGGTGATCACCGCCCCAATGATCGACTTGTTCCACGGTATTGCGACCGGAGAGGACCGCGCCGGTCGCTTTGATCTCGTCGAGAAATTGTTTGCCTATTCCCGATGGATCAGTGGACTCCATGGTCGGCCCGGGGTCCGAGGCAAACCCATACCACTCATGCAGCCGCATGAAGTCGTCGCCACCGGGGTTGTCCGGTCCATCATTCGGACCAGCGATGTACCCGTCAAGTGACATCGACATGTAGAGCACTGACGCGGACACTTCGACCTCCTGTGGTCTCATAATTGCTCGATGATTGGACGGCTCGGCAACCCAAAACTCATCGGCACGGACACAGCCGTCCGGTCGCGTCTGTAGTTGGGGAAAATCAAAGAGGTTGGCCCGCCGGTCGGACGCCCTGACCCTCCAACTCCACGGAGTAGGGCAAGGGCCCACAAACGACCGGCCGCAGACCTAAACCAGCAGGTCAGCGCTTGTACGTCTACATGGAGGCGTGGAAATCACGACCGTAGGTGGTCCTGAACGCCCGCCGCCGACCTCGTACGGAGCCTCTGTTGTCTGACCGGTAGGTCAAGAGAAATCACCGACAAGCTATCCGTACGCGGCGAATGTGGACCCGAGGCTGTTCCTCCATTTTCGGGTCGTCCTTCTGAACCTGGCTTTCGGACATGAGTTCGGTCAGGCCACCCCGCTGGAGTACCAAGCCGGCCACGATGGCTCCGGCCACGAAGATCAAGGAGGACCACAGGAACGCCGTCGTGTAGCTATGGAGCTGGGCTGCCTGGAGATTGGCCCGGGTCAGTGCCCGGCCGACTAAATAGGACGTGGCAGCACCGGCGGCCAGTGTGTTGAGCAGTGCCGTGCCAATGGAGCCCCCAACTTGTTGCGCTGTGTTGAGAGTGGCCGATCCCACGCCGGCGTCCTGAGGTGCCAAGCCGAGGGTGCCAGTGCTGAAGGCGGGGGCGACGCTCAGCCCGAACCCAATTCCCAACACAATGAGATAGGGAAGCACGTGGCTCACGTAGGAAGAGTGCAACCCCACCAGATGGAGTCCGAACAGAGCCGCAGCACACACAAGCAAACCGATTGGCACGCTCGGCTTGGGTCCGAACCGCGGTAAGAGGATCTGGTTAGACACTTGGGCCGAGGCGGCCAAGGCGGCCACCATAGGGAGGAACGCGAGGCCGCTCTTTACCGGACTGAACCCCAACGTGCCCTGCAAGTAGTAGCTCAGGAACAAGAACACGCCGAATATCCCGACGCTGGCAAATAGCATGGCCAAGTTGGATCCGCCCCTCGTTCGGTTGAGCACGACTCGAGGCGGGAGCAGCGGATGGGTCGCTCTGGTCTCGAAATAGGCGAACACAGCAAGCAGGACCACCCCCGCCACGAGGAACCCGATCGTGAAGGGGTTGCTCCACGCCGTGGTCTCGGCGTGCGAGAAACCGAAGACGAGCGAGAACAGCCCGCCGGCCACTAGGAACAGGCCGGGAAGGTCCAACGGATCGTGATCAGCACCATCGTCGCGCTTCAACCAGAGCACGGCGCCGATAGTGGCGCTGGCCGCAAACACGAGGTTGATGAAGAGGGTCCATCGCCACGAGGCGTAGGAGGTGAGGATGCCGCCGAGGAGGAGCCCCAGCGCGCCGCCCGCGCCGGCGAGGGCGCCGTAGATCCCGAAGGCTCGTCCTCGCTCATCCGGATCGGTGAAGGTGGTGGTCAAGAGAGCCAGCACCGAAGGGGCGAGCAGGGCCGCGAACGCACCCTGGACGGTCCGAGCAATGACGAGCATCGAGAAGTTGACCGAAGCACCGCCGATGGCTGACGCCACAGCGAAGCCGACCAGGCCAATGACGAGCACCCGCTTGCGTCCGATCATGTCGCCAATTCGGCCACCGAGAAGGAGCAGACTTCCGAAAGCAAGTGAGTACGCGGTGACGATCCACTGACGATCAGCGTTGGAGAAGTGCAGATCGTGCTGAGCGCTCGGGAGCGCAATGTTCACGATGGTGCCGTCGAGAATGACCATCAACTGGGCAATCCCCAGCACGGCGAGAATCCACCACCGCCGGCCGTAGTTGGCCGCATCAGCCGGGGCTCCATCCCCACCCGCGTGCTCCATCGTCATCAATGTGGTCATCGGATACTCTGTCTATGCAGGGAGCTCTCTCGGACTTCGCAGTAGTGCTGAGGTGCTGCGGTCATGCAGCCATACCGTTGCCTTCGTGCAACAGGCGAGTAGTAAGCACAATGTCGACGATGTCGGGAACTGTCTCGACGCGAGCCCAGTCCCGCTGAAGTTCACATGCCAATGACACCCAGCTGATCGGCTGCGCTCCAGCCCGGGCGATCCGCTCGAGACCGGCTCGATGGGCCTCTGGGGAGGTCCCTCCGACAGCATCAACAACGGGGTAGACCTCAAACCCCTCGCGTAAAGCGTCGAGCGTCGGGAAGGTGAGACATACCTCCGTCCACAATGCGGCCATGACGAGCTTCTTGCGCCCGGTTGCTTCGATCGCCCGTCGGAATTCGACGTCCTCCCACGAGTTGATTGTGGTTCGATCTATCTCTTCATTGTCGGCCAGAACTGCCTTGAGTTCGGGGAGGGTCGGCCCCTGTCCGTTCGCGACGTTGACAGTTGACAGCACGATGGGCAGATCGAACGTCTTCCCGAGGCGGGCTACCGACACGATGTTGTCCAACAACAGGTCGTGCCCGATCGATCTGACCGTTTGAATCTGGCTCGGTTGATAATCGATGACTACCAACGCTGCGTTCTGGGGAGTAAGCAGCGGGTCGGCGAGGGGGTCTCGAATTGGTTCGCTGGTCATGTGGATCCTTTCTCAACAACGCTAGGTGGTCGGGGCCGCAAAATGTGTCGTCAAAAACGATGCCGCTCGATTCAGCGCTGCGTCCCCCTCATCGAGTACGGCGGCATAGGCCTGGAATACGTGTGGCACGCCGGGCACGACTTCGAGTGTGACTGCCACATCATCCTTCGCTGCCCGCTCAGCGAGCCGAACTGCATCGCTGAGTAGGATCTCGTGAGAGCCCACCTGGATCAGCATGGGGGGCAATCCGCGTAGATCTGCGAATATCGGGCTGATGTATGGGTCCGAAGGACTACCGTCAGCGACATAGTCGCCCACTCGCCAACGGAGGCCCTCCCCCGTAAGAGTCGGATCGAATTCCTGCTTGTTAATGATGGTGTTGCCCGACAGGGTCAAGTCGACCCACGGCGACATTGCGAAGACCGCTGAGGGCATTGGCATGTCAGCGCTCTTCACGGCAAGTAGTGCAGCCACCGCCAGGCCTCCTCCAGCCGACTCGCCAGAGAACGCAATGTTCATTGGGTCGGCCCCTTGGGCGAGTAACCCCTGATAAGCCGCCTTTGCGTCTTCAACTGCGGCGGGGTAGGGATTCTCGGGCGCAAGCCTGTAATCGACGCTGATGACCCTGGCATTGGTCCGCCTGGACAGATCGGCTACCAGCGGCACTGAGGAATCAGCTGACCCTATTGCGTACACGCCACCGTGGAAGTAAAGAATTGCGTCAGAGGGGTCGATGCCATCAACGGTCACCTCAACTGCATTCACTCCGCCGACTGCAGTAGCCGTTTTTCTGACGTCACCGGGAACGGGTATCCCCTGCATCAGTGCCTCGAAGCTAGACCGTAAGGCTGCAACGTCGCCCGTTTGGTCAAATGGCGCCTGCCGTAGTGTGGCGTCGAGTTCCACTTGCTGTTGCTTGCTCATCAGCTGTCTCCTCGGTTTCATCCGGCGGGTCGTCACAGGTTGTATGGCATCTAATGTCGCTCGGGACTCCTTCGTTTGTCCCGGAGCTTGATGCGACTCCCCTGAGTAAGGTCGCCATCAAACTGGGAACAGCGCCGCGTCGGGCTGTGCCTGGACGGGTCCGACGCCGCGGTCAACTGTGGTAACTGCCACTGCGCAGTTCGTCGACGAGTCCGGGACGAGTGGGCTTCCAGCCGAGTGCGGCTCGGGCCTTGGCTGCTGTCGTTGCCTGGTCGAGTAGCAGCACCTCGGCGAAGTAGTCGCCAAGCCGCGTGCGTGCTTCCTCTTCGGATCCCGGGACCGCTCCATGAGCTCCCACCGCAGCAGCAGCAGCCTCGGTCAGTTCCGCGACGGTGGGGGTCAGGCCATTTCCGATCACGTATCTGCCTCGGGCGGTGTCGTTTTCCAGCACATGCCGGAAGACTGCCGCCAGGTCAGCGACGTGAACGGTCGCCCAGTGCTGTTCTCCGGTGCCAAGCATGATCAAGTTGCCCTCGGTGTCGCGGGGAGAACCGAGCAGGACCCCAGGAATGCCCCCACCGCCATCGCCGTAAGCGGTGCCGGACACGATCAGGATGCCTCGCATACCGGACCCGTCCACGATGCGTTGATCGATTGCCTGCTTCCACGCCACCATTGCGGGCGCGTTGTAGGGCGATTCTTCGTTGATCGAAGTATTCGACCCGAATACCCAGAGACCGCTGATGTGTGCGTATGGCTTGCCGCTGGTCCCGAAAGCCTCGATCGCGGCGTCAATCACAGCGGAGTCCAAGTTGGCGCTGGTCTCATCACCCGGGCTTGCTGTGTGGGCTGCGCCGTCGGCGTCGCTGAACACCCTGACGACAGCGGCCGCGTCGTACAAGTCGACAACGGTCGGGGTGGCGCCATTGGCCGTGACTTTGGCCGCCTCCGTGTCGTCCCGAACGAGAGCGGTCACTTCGTGACCGTGGGAGTGCAGTTCCGTCAGAATGTGGGATCCAACGAATCCCGTTGCACCAGTGAGAGCGATCTTCATGTCTTGTCTCCAGTTTTGGGTGGTGGCTCGTCAGCGTCAGGGTCGAATCGGTGGGCCATCGCGGTCAACGCCGCGGCCAGGTTCATGGGCTACGGACTGAAGCGAGCCGAGACCGCTGGCCGCTGCCCCTTTCCCTGAGCAAAGCTGCACGGGCCGTTCTCGAATTGGCTCGCTGGTCATTCCTGCCCTTTAGTGGCGTGTCTTGGTCGAGTCCAGATCAGTCCCGATTCGATTGTGACGGTTCCATTTGAGGCTGGACGGGTGTCCTCAATCAGCCTGGCCTTGACTCATCGGGATAGCGTCCAGGGAATCCCTAGTTGTTTGAGGCCGAGGGGAGCCACGCAGCCAGGGCCGTTCGCCCGAAGGAGGCTGAAGTCTGGGGGTCCGTCTCCTCAGCCAGTAGAACCTACGATGCCTCGTTGACCGCCTGAGTCCAATGGGGGCTCCTGGCGTATGGGGACGCGATCTGATGGCCTACGAGATTCACGCCAACGCATCACGGTTCGGTAGCCCACCAGAGGGCGGCTGGGTACAGAATCCGAAGCTTGCTGAGGCCAGGTTCACCTTCATCGTTCAACTGTTCGATCGGCACGCCAACAGCCGAGCGCTCCGGTCTCGACCACTTCGCGTTACCTTTCCTCCATTTGTTCCGCTGACTCAAGAATCCGTTTCGCCAACTGTGTTCGCGATCGGATCCCGAGCTTTCGAAATACTTTGTGGAGGTGATACTCCACCGTGCTCGGACTGATGAACATTTGGGCGGCGATCTCGGCGTTGGTCCCTCCCTGGGCCACGAGTTGTGCCGCTCGAGCTTCTTGCGGCGTCAGGCGATCGCTGGAATCAAAGGACCTCTTGCGCGTGCGCTCCCCCGTGGCGCGCAGTTCGATGCGCGCCCTCTCTGCGTAACTCTCGCTGCCGAAATCCGAGAAGAGTCTGTGGGCGGCACGCAGTTCTTCCCGAGCATCCGCAGGGCGGTTCTCGCGACGTAACCACTCACCAAACAGAAGGTGAGTGCGGGCGAGGTCTAACCGTAGAGCCGTAGGCAAGAGCCGATCGATGGCGCTCCGATACAACTTCTCAACGAGAGCGCCCTCGCTGAGTAGAGCACGACATCGATCCTCGACGGCGCCCGCCCACGCCGTACCACTCGCGGCAGTGCTCTCGGTCAACCGCTCGAAAGCCGCCGTAGCAGCGGCTGTCCGTCCAATTCGGCTAGCCGCTTCGATTAATTCCACAGTCGCCCAAGGCCAAAACCACAGTTCGTAGGGATCCTCGAGTGCATTCTCGGCGGCAGCGTAGGCCTCGTCATATCGAGCGAGACCGTTGTACAGCACGGCCGTCGCACATCTTGTCAAGGTCACACCCATGCCTTCTCCCCGTGCAGCAAAATCCCTTGCCGCGGCATCTATGAACTCTCGGGCCTCCTGCTCGCGACCACGGAACGCAGCCACCAACACTGCGGCGTATCGAGCGGTCCTCGTATCCGTCGCGTCCGCCACTGCTTCTGCCTGCTCGAAGAGGGATGTCGCCTCCAACAGTCGCCCAGCAAAGAGCTGAACGCCCGCGGTCGTGCTCAGTGTCAAGGGAAGGACACTGAGCGCCCCAGCTGCGCGAGCTTCTTCAACTTGGCGCCTGGTGAGTGCATCCCACGTGTCGTAGTCCCAGATGAAGGCGGCGGTGCGCCCAGCTAGCCAGGACCAACGCAGACGCTCTTCAGTGCCGATGGCATCACCGCGAAAGGCCTCGAGGGCTTGCTTTGAGATGGGGGTCCCGACCCCAGGGCCCTCTGCCACTAAGAGCGCGAGACCCTGGAGCAGAAGGTCCGACGCGCAGGGAGGTCCAAGCGGCTGCGGCGACGCGAGTATTGCCCGAGCGACGTCCTTGGCGTGGCCCGCGTTAGCCAGTCTGCCAGCGAAAATCGCTGCCGTGATGGCGTCGAGATATATCTCTCGCGCTCGCCTCGGATCGTGGCATTCGAGGTGTTGGGCGGCCGCGAGCAGGAGCTGCGGAGCGTCGCCCCCTCGTTCGGAAGTGAAGGACACTCGGGCACGGAGCACCTCGAGCTGTGCACGTTCGTGGTCGTCCAAGGGACTTCGTTCGGCGTTAGAGGCGAGTTCCAATGCAGCATCGAGTGCGCCCGCTTGCCGCTTGGCTTCGGCCGCCGCGAGCGTTCGAGCAACTCGATGCTTCGAGTCGACTGTGAGTTCAGCCGCTCGCTCCAAGAAGGCGGCGGCGGCGGCGATGCCGCCACGGGCTTGCGCTCGATCGGCCGACACCTCCAAGTCCTTTGCCACTTCGTCGTCCGGATGCCACGCGGCCTGGGCCAGGTGCCAGGCGCGGCGGTCAGGGTCGAAACCAGCATCAGTGGCGTCAGCGAGCGCCCTGTGTACGCCGCGTCGGTCAGCCGGCGTTGCCGCCTCGTAGACAGCCGAACGAACCAAGGGATGGCGGAAAATTACTCGTGGGGACAGTTCCAGTAGGCCATCAACGTCGACTTCGGCCCCTACAGATTCATCGACTCCGAGGTGCTGGGCGGCGCGCCATACCAGAGCCGGATCGCCCGTAGGCTCGGCAGCCGCGACGAGGAGTAGGCGCCGGGAAGACAACGGTAACTTCGCTATCCGTCGCTGGAAGCTCGCTTCGATCCGACCCGCCATCGGGGTCGACGCCGGCAAGGCAAAGCCCCCGGCGAGTTCGGCCGGCGTCAACCCGCGAGGCAATTCGAGCAAGGCAAGCGGATTGCCACGTGTCTCCGCGAGGATGCGCTCAAGAACGTGCTCGTCGAACGGATCTGGAAGGGCCGATCGCAGGAGGGCGCGTGCGTCCGCCTGACCGAGACCAAAGACGGGAAGGCACGGGAGACTAGTGAGATCCGTGGGGACGGTACGAGCACCGAACAAGAAGACAATGTGTTCCGAAGCCAGTCGACGAGCTGCGATGGCGAAGGCCTGCGCCGACTCTCGATCAAGCCACTGTGCATCGTCAATTACGCACAGGACGGGCTCGTTCGATGCGAGCTGGGACAATAGGGCAACGAGAGCGAGGCCCACGAACAATCGGTCGGGTGGTGGGCCGGCAACGTGGCCGAACGCCACACCAAGAGCATCTCGATGCGGCGCTGGCAGCTCCTGAAGGGTGGCCAAGGTCGGCACGCAGAGCTGCTGGGCAGCGGCGAACGGTAGCTCTTTCTCGGCTTCGTTCCCGACAGCGCGGAGCACTTGAAACCCAGTCGCCGAGTGCATGGCGTAACCCAACAAGGTGGACTTGCCAATTCCAGGCTCACCGCAGATCACGCTCGTGCCGCCGTGACCGGCGAGCCCAGCACTAAGAACCCGATCGAGTATCTGGCACTCGTTGCCTCGACCGAGGAGCACCGTGGAGGCCTCCTCTGACTTGGACACGGCACCGTACGCGGAGTCCGCCGGTACGCCCGGTCCAGTCATAGCTGTGACATCAGTCGAATGGCACGATCATCAAGGGGGACGACAACCAGGCTCACGACGACAGCCTGGCCCAATTCTCCTCCCGTACCTGCCACAATGGCGATCGGCGGACTCATTCTCCCACCGTGTTGTTCTCCGGTGACATTCGCCCTCCCACATACCGAGGTCCCTCGCCTCGGCAAATGACTTCGGCCCCTTGTGCCCGAGGTAGCTACCAACGATGCCGGTGCCTAGCGACGTTAGGTCCTCAAGACTTCCATTACCGAAGGCAAGGACACTGTAGTAGAATATGTTTGCGTTGGCAAGCAAATTCTGTACTTTGCTGATATGTGCAATTGCTTTTGGCGATCCTAAATCGCCTCTGACCAGCTGGATTACCTGCCGCTTGCAGGTGGCCGTCCCACAGTTGCTTCGTTGAGCAAGTTATTCTGAGCAAGTGGACAAACCGCTTGAATCGCTCTCACCAGCGGAAGAAGCCCTGTGGCGGGCGCTGATGCGGATTGTCAAAGCCCTACCTCGGTACCTTGACACCGATCTGATGCAGGGAAGTGGTCTGAGCGCCAGCGAATACAGCACGATCATGCACCTCTCCGAGGCACCAAATCGTGAACTACGGATGAATGACCTGGCCAATGCTTGTGAGCTCTCAGCGAGCCGTATGACCCGCCTGGTCGACGATCTCCAGTCACGTTCTCTGGTGACAAAGGTGGCGAGCTCCACCGACGCTCGAGGCAACGTGGCCAAACTCACGCCCAGCGGTATGACGAAGCTGAGGGCGGCGTGGCCCGTACACCTTGAGAGCGTACGGACGCGGTTTTTCGATCACCTGGACGAGACTTCTGTCAACGTGGTCGCCCACGCATTGTCCGCTGTAGTCGAAGCAGCAGAAAGGGCCGATCCCGCGAGCGTCCAGCGACCTTGGAGCATGGTCACCACAGAACAAGACGTCAGCCAGTAGTAAGGCATGCTTACCGCTTTGGTGGGCAGGGCCGTTCCGCGCCCCGCGCCCGCGTCCGCCCCCGCCCCCGCCCCGGGGCAGCGGCGGCGCCGGGGGCGAGCGATGACGCGCCCTCGGCCTCCCCATAGGCGCCCACCACGTCTTCGAGTCGCGCCACGCGGCTGCCCTTGACAAGTGCAGCGTCACCCGGGCCCAGGGTGCGCAACAAGGCGACAGCCTCGTCGACACCCGTCACGTGCGTCTCGCCGTAGAGCCCGGTTTCGTATCCGACCACCTCGATCCCGAGCTCCGCCGCCATGAGGGCAATCCGGCGATGCTCGGACTCGCTCTGGTCCCCCAGCTCCGCCATCAGCCCGAGGACTGCCAGCTTGCGTTCGCCCGGCAACGCGGCCAGCGAGCGCACGGCCGCCTCGGCCGACGCGGGGTTCGCGTTGTAACAGTCGACGACCAGGGCGGGTCCGCCGGGCACGTGATGGACCTCCATGCGCAAGGGCGAGCCCTGGCTCACCGCTAGTGCCGCGGCCACGGTCTCGATGGGGACCCCACACCACAGGGCGACCGTCGCCGCGGCCAGCGCGTTGGCGACCTGCTGCACGCCGTGCACCGCCAGTCGGACCTCGGTCTCCCCCCATGGCGACGACAGGCGAAACCGCGCACGCAGGTCCCGGTCGAGTGTGACGTCGTCGGCCCGCACCTCGGCGTCGGCACCCACCCCATACCCCAGCACAGGACACGCGGTGAGCGACGCCATGTCTCGGACGCGGGGGTCGTCGAAGTTCAAGACGGCGAGACCCGATGGCGGCAAAGCGGCCACGAGTTCGCCCTTGGCGCGGGCCACGCCGTCGAGGTCACCGAAGTACTCCACGTGCGCCATAGCGACCCTGGTCACGATGCCGACGTCGGGACGTGCGACCTCGGCCAGCTGCTCGATCTGCCCCGCACCACGGGCCCCCATCTCGACGACCACCCACCGCACAGCGTCCGGCGCGTTGAGCAGCGTTAGAGGGAGGCCCAACTCGTTGTTAAAGGAACGCTCGCTGGCGGCAGTGCGGAACGTCGACGCCAGACAGCTGGCCAGGAGGTCCTTGGTGGTGGTCTTGCCAACTGACCCTGTGATGCCGATGGCTCCGCCGACCCGACCACGGGCGAACGCCCCGAGGCTCAACAGTGCGGCGGCGGTGTCGCTGACACGGATGGCCGTTCCACCAACCGGATCCTGTGAGGTGAGATAGGCCGGCGCGCCCGCTTCGAGCGCTGCCGGGATGAAGGCATGGCCGTCGCGCTCGGCCATGATCGGAGCGTAGAGCTGCCCCGTCCGGATCGTCCTCGAGTCGATGCTCGCTCCCTCGATGCTGACATCGGGCCCAACCAGCTCACCGCCCAGATGGGCTGTCAGTTCAGATGTCGAGCAGCGCACGCGTCACTCTGACGGCGATTGAATAGCCTCG
>JAUTXB010000294.1 GCA_030838245.1 Acidimicrobiaceae bacterium | reverse complement strand
GACCTTGTGCTCGTTCACCACGATGGGCTCCTCGGCGCCGAATACCTCGCCGGGAATCATGGGATCGGCTGGTGCACGGTCACCAGCTTGGTCCCGTCGGGGAAGGTGGCCTCGACTTGGATCTCCTCCATCATCTCTGGGACTCCCTCCATGACATCGTCCCGGGTCAGCACCGCTCGTCCCGCGCTCATCAGGTCGCTCACGGTGCGCCCGTCACGGGCACCCTCGAGAATGAAGCTGCTCACCATGGCCACCGCCTCGGGGTAGTTCACCTTCACCCCGCGGGCGTGACGATCCCTGGCCACCATGGCGGCCAGGGAGACGAGCAGCTTGTCGACCTCGTGGGGGGTCAGGTGCACGACATCACTTCCGGGGAAGATGGCCGGCCCGCACCAGGCAACCAAGCGTGTCGCAGATGACGCGGGCGGAGATGAGAGCGGTGATCTCGGCATTGTCATAGGGCGGTGAGCACTCGACCACCTCGATGCCGGCCAGGGGCCGTTCGGCGATGAGCTGTATGAACTTGAGCACTTCGCGGGGCAGGAACCCGCCCGGCTCGGGCCAACCGGTCCCGGGGACGAAGGCGGCATCCAGGCAATCGACATCGAAGGACAGCCAGACCGCCTCGGCGCCGTCCCAGGCGACCTCGAGCGCCCGCTCGGCGGCCTCGTCGATGCCCATCTCGACGCAGTCGGTAACGGTCATGATGGTGGTCTGGCGCTCACGCCCGACCTTTACTCCCGGGCGAGGGGCCTGCCACCCGCCGATACCGATCTGCACCAAGTTCTCGGGAGGCACGTTGGGCAGATCGGTGGCATGAAACCACGGAGTGGTGTGCATCCGTTCGTCGAGATCGGTCTCCTGGGTGTCGACATGACGATCGAAATGAATGATCCCCAACTTCCCGTCGAGGTGCTCGGCCACCCCTTTGGTGGTGGGGTATCCGATGGAGTGGTCACCGCCGAGGATGACGGGGAACGCCCCCGACGAGAAGACGTGCCCGACGGCCTTGGTGATCTGGTCGAATGTCTTCTCGATATTCCCCGGGATGGTGAAGATGTCCCCCAGGTCCCCGATGGTGATCGACTCCCGAAGATCGACCCCGAGCTCAAAGCTGTAGGGGCCGTAGAGGGCGGAGATGGTCCGGATGCCCTGGGGCCCGAACCGGGTCCCCGAGCGGTACGTCGTGCCTCCGTCGAAGGGCGCACCCATCACGGCCACGTCATAATTGCCGCAGGTCCGGACATCCTCGACAAATGGAGCCTTCAGAAAGGTGTTGATTCCGGCAAAATGGGGAAGCTCCCCCCGAGAGAACGTGGGGATCCGCCTATCGACGATGGAGTCGGCACCCTGGAGGCCCAGCTCGAGGCCGCGCGCCACCTCCTCTTCCCATTTCGTCGTCGGGATCGCCGCCTCGGCCGCCACGGCGTAGCGGGCCTCCGGACCGTATCGATCGTGGAGATCGTCACCTTGCACGCACATCGCTCCTGGAATAACACCCGACCGGAGTCCAGCCGGATTGGCCGTTCTCCCGGGCTTTTATCCCTCCGTGGAACGAGCGATCGGTCACGCCCGCCGTGTCTCTCGGTCCAGGCTTCCGGGCACTCTCTACCCGAAACGGAACCCTAGGCACGCCTCACTGTGTGAGTCGCTTTGGATAGTAGGACTGGGATGTTTCATACGTGTTTCTAGCGAATGTCGGTTTGAACAACCGTTGACGTCGACGCCCCCGAGTTGCTCAGCCGAGGATCACATCGTCGCCTCGCCGGACCCTCCCGGTGCGACGGACCTCGGCATACACGCCGACACGGACATCGTTGTGACGCGCCGCGGTGCGCAGGATCCCACTGTCCTTCGGGAGATCTCCTTGGGGGAGCGTCGTCATGACACAGCGCGAGCAGTGGTCGGTGATCTGGAGCACGACATCGTCGCCGATCCGAAGTTCTCGTCCGATCCATGTGGTCTCGGTGAACGCGGCAGCGTCTTCGGTGGGTCGCACGACGATGTTGGGCCGGAAGCGCCTGACCTCGAAGCGGCCCTCCGGATACAGCTCCTGGAGGCGGTTGATCGTCGCCGTGGTGAGCACATGGACTGTGGCGACGTCGAAGAACGTGCCGGACGGCATGACCTCGTCGGTGACCATCTCTTGGTGGTCGAGCTCCGCCATGTCGGGCCAGTACTCCTCCAGACTCGGCGACCGTGTCGTTCCTGCGGCCGCGAGGGTCACCGGTCTGTCCAGTGCCGCCGACGTGAGCGCGGCAAAGCGGCTGTCGTCGGAGGCGACGTTCACCCCGTCGGGGAGCGTCACCATGACCGGTGGGAGAGGCTCACCGAGCACCGGCGGCACGGTGAAGGCCGCCCGGCAATCGAACATCTTCGGCCACCTCTTCGGGTTCTTGGCGCTCACCACCTTCGCCGTCTCGGCGTCGACCAAGGCCAGGGAACGATCACCGAGCAGGCCCCGGTCGGTGATCTCTGAGGCGTTGAGCTCCTCGCCCATCATGGACTTCAGGGGGTATCGCCACAGCGAAACAACTGCTCCGTCTGCCATCTCGCCCTCGCTTTGACCCTGGCTCTCCAACCGTGAGCCACATAATCCCTTCGCTACCGGCTGGACGACAAACTGTCAGCCCGGGCGGCTCGACCTACTCGTCCGTCGTGGCCATACACAGAGCTCGAAGGAGGGGGTGGATCAGTCACTCAGAGCGAGTGGCACGCCACCAGATGCATCAGAGGATGGGTGAACATTCGACACCGTTGTCCTACTCGCCGATGAGATCGATGATGGCCCGGGTCAATGCGGGCACCAGGACCGCTCGAAGATCCTCGTCCCGGCCGACGCGGACTGGCTTTTGACGATCCGACTTGGCCCCGTCGCTGCGGACCGAGCCAATAGCGAATGTTGCCGCTCCCCGCTGTAACCGACTGCGGTTGAGCGAGACATAGATCACGCCGCCGGCGGTATCGATGAGCACACGTTTGGCTGAGATGAGCGTGTCGATCGAGGACTCCACGAGTTCAACGACCCACGGTTCGACGCTCGTGGAGTCGTCGGTCGGCTCAGCCACGGGTGCGGCCCCTCAGTCGTCCAGGCGGAGGGCGGAGACGAACGCCTCCTGGGGCACTTCCACCCGGCCGATGTTCTTCATCTTCTTCTTGCCCTCTTTCTGCTTCTCGAGCAGCTTGCGCTTCCGGCTGATGTCGCCGCCGTAGCACTTGGCCAGGACGTCCTTGCGCCGGGCCTTGACCGTCTCGCGAGCCAGGACCCGACCGCCGATAGCCGCCTGGATGGGCACGTCGAACATCTGTCGGGGAATCAGCTCACGGAGCTTCTCGGTCATCCGCCGGCCGTAGAAGTCGGCCTGGCTCTTGTGCACGATGGTGGAGAAGGCGTCCACCGGGACGTGGTTGATCAGGAGGTCCACCTTGACCAAGTCGGCCGTGGCATAGCCGTCGGGCTCGTAGTCGAGGCTGGCGTACCCCTTGGTCCGGCTCTTCAGCTGGTCGAAGAAATTGACCACCACCTCGCCCAAGGGGATGGTGTAGATGAACTCGAGCCGCTCGGGTGAGAGGTACTCCATCCGCACCATCTCCGCCCGCCGGTTCTGGCACAGCTCCATGACCGTCCCCGTGTACTCGGCCGGGGTGAGGATGGTGGCCCGCAGCATCGGCTCGTCCACGTGGTCGAGGTGGGTGGGCTCGGGCAGTTCGCTCGGGTTGTCCACGTCCACCTTGGTGCCGTCGGTCAGGTAGGCCTGGTAGGCCACCGAGGGCGCGGTGGCGATGAGCGACAGGTTGAACTCGCGCTCGAGGCGCTCGCG
>JAUTXB010000054.1 GCA_030838245.1 Acidimicrobiaceae bacterium | reverse complement strand
ACGGAGCTGGACCCGGCTCGGGGCCAGCCATCCCGACCATCTCGCCACCGGCGAGGCGACCACCTGTGCTGTGTATCCCGACGCCCGCAACCCGTTTGCCTTTCCCGAGTTGCTGGAGGAGGGCTTGGAGCCCCACATTGTTCCCCAGCTGTGGTTGATGGCCACCGACCGTGCCGACCGGGCGGTGGACGTCACCGATGCGTTCCCGGCGAAGCTGGCTGCGTTGTTCTCCCACCGCAGCCAGGTCGGAGACGGTGAGGGCTTCGAGGAGCTCCTGCGTTCGTGGCTGTCGGGGAACGCGCAGTCCGCCGGCCTCCCCGACGGTCGTCTGGCCGAAGCATTCCAGGTCGTACAGATCGGGTGAACGAGGTGGAACGACCCTGGGCCGTCATCCAGCACGTGTCTCACGAGGGCCCCGGTCTCATTGGCGAGGCACTGGACGACGCCGGCCGAACGTTCGAAGTCGTCCGCGCCGATCTCGGCGACAGCTACCCGAAGGTGAGCGAGCTCGGTGGCCTGGTGGTCATGGGCGGACCGATGGGCGTCCACGACGAGGATGAGCACCCGTGGCTGTCTGACGAGCGGAACCTGTTGGCCGGGGCGGTGGAGGCCGGCCTCCCGGTGCTCGGGGTGTGCCTCGGGGCCCAGCAGCTGGCGATGGCCCTCGGCGCCGAGGTCACCACCGGGCCGGCGCCCGAAGTGGGCACCGGCTCGGTCGAGCTGACCAGTGCCGGCCGGCTCGATCCGGTGTTCGGACCGGAGTACGGCGGGTTGGCCAGTTCCACCATCGCCTGTGTCCACTGGCACCAGGACACGTTCAGTGTCCCAGCCGGCGCCACGCACCTGGCCGCCACCCCTCGTTACCCCAACCAGGGATTCCGGATAGGCGATCGGGCGTACGGGCTGCAGTTCCACGTCGAAGTGGACAGGTCGCTGGCCCAGTCGTGGGAACGGTTCCTCCCCGATGGGGTGACGTTCGACCAGCGCGGACTGTCGGAGGCGGAGACGGTGGGCCGCCGCATCCTGCGCCGGTTCGTCTCGGCGGCGGTCGGGTCACCGATGGCCCGGACGTGAACGGAGGTGACGGCCTGGTGACCTCGGCGCCGGAGGCCGAGTCGGTGAAGCCGCGGCTGCGGGGCGTCCTTCACGAGTGCGCCTTCTTCGCGTCCCTGGTGTCCGGGGCGGTCCTGGTGGCCCTGGCGCCGACGGTCGGCTCGGCCCTGGTCGTTACCGTCTACGCCGTCTCGGTAAGCGCGCTGTTCGGGGTGAGCGCCCTCTTCCACCGTCACACGTGGTCCCCCGCCGGGCGCCGCCGGATGCGCCGGGTCGATCACTCGACCATCTACATCGCCATCGCCGGGTCGTACACGGCCGTGGCCGGCATCGCTCTGGGTGGCTGGGCCCGCATCGCCGTCCTGTGCATCGTCTGGGGTGGTGCCGTGGTCGGCATCACCCTTCGCCAGGCCTGGCTCGACGCGCCCAAGTGGGTCATCGCTCTGCCCTACGTCGTTGTCGGGTGGTCGGCCGTGGTCGTCGTACCCCAGCTCGTACACGCCCTCGGCGGGCTCGGCTTCGGCCTACTGGTGGCCGGTGGTGTGGCGTACTCGATCGGCGCCCTCGTCTACGCACGCAAGCGGCCGAACCCGGTGCCGGGCGTGTTCGGCTATCACGAGGTGTTCCACGCCTGCACCATCGTCGGGGCCCTCCTCCACTACGTGGTGATCGTCGCTTTCGTACTGCCGTTGGCCCGCTGAACCCCTAGGCGGTCGCCGGTACGTCCGGGCTTCCGGCGCCACTCCCCTCCGGTTCCGCCCGGGCCGGATCAGGCGCGGGCCATCTGGCGCAGCATGTACGGGAGGATGCCCCCGTTGCGGTAGTACTCGGCCTCCATGGGCGTGTCGATGCGCAGGCGGGCGGAGAACTCGACCACCCGGTCACCGTCGACGGCCCGCACGGCCACTTCTTTGGGCACCTCGCCGTCGTTGAGGGCCGAGACACCGCTGACCTCGAATACCTCGTGCCCGGTCAGTCCGAGGGTGCCGGCGTTCTCACCGTCGCCGAATTGCAGGGGCAGGACGCCCATGCCCACCAGGTTGGAGCGATGGATCCGCTCGTAGCTCTCGGCCACTACGGCACGAACGCCGAGCAGCGAGGTCCCCTTGGCCGCCCAGTCCCGCGACGATCCCGAGCCGTACTCCTTACCGGCCAGCACGACCAGGGGTGTCCCCTCGGCGGCGTAGCGCATGGCCGCCTCGTAGATGCTGGTCTGCTCCCCGTCGGGCAGGTGGAGGGTGATCCCGCCTTCGGTCCCCGGTGCCAACTGGTTGCGCAAGCGGATGTTGGCGAAGGTCCCGCGCATCATGACCTCGTGGTTCCCGCGGCGAGCACCGTACGAGTTGAAGTCGGTGCGCTCC
The DNA here is from genome assembly GCA_030838245.1 of Acidimicrobiaceae bacterium. Next base: position 2,730 of record JAUTXB010000054.1, on the reverse strand, counting down.
ACCCCGTGGTCGGCCAGATATCGGCCCGCCGGTGTGGCCGGGCCGATGTTCCCGGCCGGAGAGATGTGGTCCGTGGTCACGCTGTCGCCCAGCACGGCCAGGACGCGTGCACCGGCCAGATCGGTAACCCGTTCCGGGGCGGGAGCCAGGCCCTCGAGGAACGGAGGGCGGAGCACGTAGGTCGAATCGTTGTTCCAGGCGAAGGTGTCGCCGGTTGCCGTCTCGAGCGACTGCCAGCGCTCGTCGCCGTCGAACACGGCTCCGTAGCGTTGGCGGAACATGTCGGAAGTGACCGAGGCGCGGATGGCATCGGTAACCTCCTCGGCGCTGGGCCACAGATCGGCCAGGTATACGGGCTGACCATCGGAGCCGGTACCGAGGGAGTCGGTGTCCAAGTCGATGTCCATGGTGCCGGCCAGGGCGTAGGCCACCACCAGCGGCGGCGAGGCCAGGTAGTTCATTCGTACCTCGGGATGGATCCGACCCTCGAAGTTCCGGTTTCCCGAAAGCACCGAGGCCACCGACAGGTCGCCGGACTGGACGGCCTCGGACACCCCGGCCAAGAGGGGCCCCGAGTTGCCGATGCAGGTGGTGCAGCCGAACCCGACCAGGTCGAAACCCGCCTCGGCCAACGGGCCGGTGAGCCCGGCGCGGTCGTAGTAGTCCATGACCACCCGGGACCCGGGGGCGAGGCTCGTCTTCACCCAGGGCTTCGGGCGCAGGCCCTTGTCCACTGCCTTCTTGGCCAGGAGGCCGGCGGCCAGCATGACCTGGGGATTGGAGGTGTTGGTGCAGCTGGTGATGGCGGCCACCACCACGTGACCGTCCTCGATGTTGGCCGTCGACCCGTCGCCCAGCGTGGTGGATTGCGACTTCTTCTCTCGCCCCAGCGCGGTGCGGAAGGCGCTGCCTGCATCGCTGAGCGAGACCCGGTCCTGGGGGCGGGAGGGGCCGGCGATGCTGGGTACCACCGTGGACAGATCGAGCTCGACGGTCTCGGAGAACACGGGTTCGTCCCCGTCGGGGGCGTGCCACAGGCCCTGCTCCTTGGCGTACGCCTCGACCAGGGCGACATGGTGCTCGTCGCGCCCGGTGAACCGCAGGTAGTTCAAGGTGACCTCGTCGATGGGGAAGATGGCGCATGTCGCCCCGTACTCGGGCGACATGTTGCCGATAGTGGCCCGGTTCTCGAGCTGGACGGCAGCCACGCCCGGTCCGTAGAACTCGACGAACTTGCCCACCACGCCGTGCTTGCGGAGCAGCTCGGTGATGGTGAGCACCAGGTCGGTGGCGGTGGTGCCGGTGGGCATCTCGCCGCTCAGTCGGAAGCCGACCACGGGAGGAAGCAGCATGGACAGCGGCTGGCCCAGCATGGCCGCCTCTGCCTCGATGCCCCCCACGCCCCACCCCAGCACGCCGAGCCCGTTGACCATGGTGGTGTGCGAGTCGGTCCCCACCAGCGTGTCGCAGTAGGCGCGACCGTCGTCGGTGGCGAAGACCACCCGGGACAGGTACTCCAGGTTGACCTGGTGGCAGATCCCGGCCCCGGGCGGCACCACCCGGAAACCGTCGAAGGCCACCTGGGCCCACCGCAGGAGCTGGTAGCGCTCGATGTTGCGCTGGTACTCGATGTCCACGTTCTGGTCGTAGGCGCTCGAGGTTCCCGACACCTCGGCGATGACCGAGTGGTCGATGACCAGCTCCACCGGCACCAGCGGGTTGACCCGGGCCGGATCGCCGCCCAGGACGCTCAGGGCGTCGCGCATGGCGGCCAGGTCGACCACACCGGGCACGCCGGTGAAGTCCTGCATGAGGACTCGTTCCGGGGTGAGGGCGATCTCGGCCGAGTCGGCGCCGCCGAAGCCATGCCGCTCGGGGTTCCGTCCCCAGTCGGCCACCGCCTCGACGTCGCTGGCGTGGACGGTCAGGCCGTCCTCGTGGCGGAGCAGGTTCTCGAGCAGCACCTTGACCGAGTACGGGAGGCGGCCGACAGCGAAGCGATCGGCCAGCGCGTTGATTCGGTAGATCTCATAGGTCCGGTCGCCGACGGTGAGGTCGGCTCGGGCGTCAAAGCTGTTGGGACCGGCGGATGGGGGAGGAGACTGGGCCATGACCCTATTCTGCTCGCCCCCACCGCAATCGGCTACCTGACCGATTGTCGGCCTGCTCGCCCGCAGGTGATCGGCTACCCGACCTATTGCCCGTGGGACCGGGGTTCGGCGATCACGGTGGTGAGCCAGGTCACGAGGTCCCGAGGGCCTTTCGAGGCTTCAGGTCCGGGTGCGGTAGCGCCAGACGGCCAGCGGGATCAGAACCACCAGGAACCCCACCGTCCAAGCCAGGGCCTGGATGACCCACGTCGACGTCGGGCCGCCGATCATCAGGCCCCGACAGGCGGCCACCACCACGCTGACCGGCTGATAGGTGGCGAACCCCTGGAGCCATCCGGGCATCAAGCTGACCGGCACGAACGCCCCCGAGGCGAAGATCAAAGGGAACAGGATCGGGAACGACATGACTTGGGCGGTTTCGCTGTTGGACGCGGACAGCCCGACGAAGGCGAACCCCCACGAAAGGGCGTAGGCGAAGAGCAAGATGATCCCGATGCCACCCAGGTAGGGGAGGACGCCGGTGGTGGGACGGAACCCGACGGCGAACCCCACCGCCGTCACGATGATTACGACCACGACGTTCCTGGCCAGATCGGCCGAGGTCCGCCCGGCCAGCACG